>JAZRWG010000021.1:0-11468 GCA_045599545.1 Paludibacteraceae bacterium
CCGTCAAATGGTGGTGGTCAAGGATATTGATTTCTATTCCCTCTGCGAACACCATCTCTTACCTTTCTTTGGCAAGGCGCACGTGGCATATATCCCGAATGGAAAGATAACGGGACTGAGTAAGATAGCGCGCGTAGTGGACGTGTATGCGCGTCGGTTGCAGGTACAGGAGCGGATGACCACGCAAATCAAGGAGTGTATTCAAAGCACGCTTCATCCGTTAGGAGTGATGGTGGTCATTGAGGCGCAGCACTTATGCATGCAAATGCGCGGGGTGGAGAAGCAGCACGCCATTACCACTACCTCCGATTTCATGGGTGCTTTTAATCGTGCTGAGACACGGGAAGAGTTTTTGAAACTTATTCGTTGATTGGGTCGGCAAACACGTCACGATGACTATCGTAATCTTGTGCTTCTATTCCAACAGCTGATAAAATAGAGTAAAATAAGAAATCCGTACCATAATGTTTGGTACGATTTTTTTGTAGTGCTTGTATCTTGTCGGGGTAACGTTGCTCATAGCTATCTGAATACCAAATAAAACAAGCCGGATGTTTTTGTTCTTCTGCATCGGAAGCGTGTAACCATCGTCCCCCTTCTCCTAAGGATTCGCTATGATCCGCCAAATAAATGAGAATGGCATTGTCCTCGCGAAAGAAAGAAATAATTTCTTCCACGATGCTATCCATATAAAGAATGGTGTTGTCGTAGGAATGAATAATCTGCTCCTCTGTATTAGCCGTTATTAAGCGGTTGGTAGTTACCGGTTGAAATGTCCACTGCTCTTGAGGAACGTGATTATTGTAATACCAATGACTACCTATCGTGTGTATTAAGAAAGCTTGTTTGTTTTCTTGTTTTTGTTGAATCCTATGGATAATAGGAAGTAAGTCTTCATCTACCCAAGGGTGGAAAACATAATCTGTTTTACCCTTATTAACAAAAAAACTACTATCGCACTCGTTAGGGAAATAGGCAAAGTTGCCTCCTAAGTCTTGGTTGGAGATCCAATAGGTTTGGTATCCACAAGAGTTTAAGATGGGGGTAAAAGAGGTTTCATCTGTCGCTCGGTTAGGGTGTACACTATCCGCGCGTGTGAGTATATAAGGAATAGAGGCGGTTGTATGCGTATGGGGCGAGCGAATGAAGGGGAAAGAGATTAGATTTTCTTCTTTCTTCAGAAAAGGGGTAGTGTTGGGTAGATAGCCGTTAATACCCAAATGGTCGGCCCGTACTGCTTCTCCCATAACAAAAATAAGTTTAATATCATCCCTGTGCAGGGGATGATAGAAAGGCATCGTTCGTTGCTCATTCTGTTCTTGTAGGGAAGATATGTATTGCTTACTGGCATGAATAATATTCATTGGATACCGCTGCTGAATACTTAGGTGTAACCGCTGATGACATCGTGTATATAAGCCAAATCCGATAAGCCCCACTATGAAATAGATCCATGGATAAGGAAGCAGAATCTTCTTTCTTCTATACCAAACCAGACACAGGGCGATTATTAGATTGGCAACGACCCACGCAAAGAGTTGCCAACTCATCACTCCCACAGCCTCCTCGGTGTTGGTATGTAAGGTGGTATCTATAATGAGAGGGGTGATAGAGACCTTATAGACGACGCGATAAAATGCCTGTCCTGCGCCCAAAATAGCATATAATGGCAGAATAATCGTAGCCACTATGCGGAAGGAACAAAGGAAACAAAAGAGTAAAAAATGAGAAAGACCAATAGCCCCAACATAAACCAATAATACGAATAATCCGTATATCCCTTCGTGTGGATTGTCCAAGAAATCAGGAAGAACAAAACATAGACTACTCCAAAGGCTAACAACCAAAACAAAGAGCAAATATTTTATGTTTTGATTTTTCATTACCTATTCATTACCATTATCTTGACCAGCTGATGCTTGCCGTTCGTATCATTGCATAAGGCGGAATAGATGCCCGAACTGACGCGTTTCCCGTCTCCGTTCTTTAGGTCCCAAACAGCGATTCCGCCGTTCGCATTCGTCTTGCAAACGAGTTGACCGCCTTGGTCTATGATATTGACTACCGTTCCTTCCGTGAGCCCCGAAATAGTTACCACACCATCGTAGTTGGGACGGATGGGATTGGGATAGGCGATGATGTTGGAGTAGTCCTCAAACGCCTCGGAAGCATCGCTGCGGTAACTAACCAATCCGGCGCTCGTACCGATAAACACTTCGCCCGTGGTGGGGTGAATGGCGATATCGGTTATATTATTAGAAGGTAAGGGCGAATTTTCTTCGGTGAAATGGTAAATAGTTGTCATTCCGTCGGGAGAAACGAGGTAAACACCCGAATTCTCTGTACCGAGCCACTTGCGGTTGCCTCCATCTACGGCAATAGCACGCACATTATCGTTAGCAAGCAGATAGTCTGCCAATCCCGTTCCGTCATTGCGAGGAATGATAACGCGTTTGCATTGATTGGAGGTCATTATCTCCGTGGAAGAAGGAATGATAATCAGTCCGCCTTCCAATCCTACCCACATATCCCCATTATGGTCTTGTGCCATATCGTAGATGAAGTTGAAGGAGATGGTGTTATTGTTTTGGTCCACCATGGAGGAATAGGCTACTGAATGGTCATCGGAGGGGATAGTGGGGGTTCCGTTATCATCCAGTACGGCAATACATGCTCCGGAGCGTTGGGCAATCATCCATTTACGCTGGTCATAGCGTTGATCTATCCATATACCTTTAGGGACGTTTATGATGATGCGTTGTTGATGGGAATAAAGGTTAAAGCATGTCCACTGCCTACTATTGAGGTTCATAACATGAACGGTATTCACATTATCTCCCGGTTGCAGTACCCATAAGTAACCTTGATTATCAATGGTCGCTGCGTCCGTGCGGACATATTGAGGATTACCCTCCACTAAACTGTTAAGAGTGCATCCTTGGGTTCCTTCTGTATATTGTTTATACACCTGATTGTTGCGATATTCAATCACACCAAAACCATAGGAACTCATAAAGAAGTGGCTGTTATCATTGGGATCCACGCCGACGGCCACTAAGTCCATAATATACGTTCCAAGCACCGACGAGGTGTGCCAATAGGATTCGTATCCCCATGTCCCATCGGGATTGAGAAAGGCAAAGGAGGCGTCTAATTTTCCTCTATCTGCCCAACGATAGCCGGGGCAAATAAACAATTTCTCGCCGGCAAAAGTGAGGGAATAAATATCGTTCCGAATAGGTCCGTCCGGCATAAAGGTCTGATCAACTGCTTGGGCGTTTTCTTTCAAGGAACCAATGCCGTGACTATTAAGTCCCAACCAATAAATGTGGTTCACGTTATCATAAACAGCACAGTTCACATTAGAAGAGGTATAAAGTTCCGCAAGGGTGTTTTTGTTGGTTATTTCGTATATATGACGAACGTCGTCAATGGCATATAATTTTTTTCCATCCGTGGTAAGTTTTTCCCACTTATCGGAAGAAGGAACCAACTCCCAAAGGCCATTCTCCCGAACAAATATATTTGTATCATTAATCGCCCACAACTGTTCTTGATAAGGTGTTAGGTTACTCCACGTGCCGGTTCCCAGCGGTTCGGTGCTCCAAACGGTATAACTAAGCAGGTTGCTTGTAAGGGATGCTTTGTATAATACGTCTTGCGATTGAGCAAACAGGGAGTCGTTCGCTACAGCAAGATTACTGATAGATACATCTTGTGCATCGGGACCGATGTAGTAGGTGTCTGCCACTTCGAGTTTGCTTAGGTTAATAGCGATAATACCGAAATTAGTACCCAAATAAGCTGTTTTTTGGTGTATGAAACAGCATTGAATGGTGATCGCTTTAGAGGTAGTTTGGTAGAGGTCGCGGATAGGCTCAATATTTCCGTTTTTATCAATGACATCCAGCATGTTATTCTCATAAACGAGAAACACTTTATCCAAATCCTGTGAGTAGGACATGAACCGGATGTTGCCGCTGTGAAGTCCTTCTTTCTTCGTCCATCGAACCACTTCTTTGGTGTCTATGTCCAATGAAAAGAGGGCACCGTCGGACAAACAGAAAACACTATTGGAGGTCTTGATTATGTCCGTCACGTGGTAATAGGAGTAGTAGTTCTCCCAATTAAACATAGAACCATACTCTACCGGTTCGGTCTCGTCTTCCGCCCAAATCGGAATCCAACATGCTAAACTTAATATTACTAATAATTTCTTCATATCACTAATCCATCATTCCACTGTACTTTCACTTTCCATTATTGCAACCAATGCTTGCAGTGCCCTGGCGCGATGGGAGATGCCATTCTTCACTTCTGCGGGCAGTTCAGCGAAGGTTTTTTCGTACCCTTCGGGGATAAAAAGCGGATCATATCCAAACCCGCCGTTCCCGCTCTCTTGGGTTGCGATACAGCCCTCTACGCAACCATCCACTTGTTCCGTTTCGGTTCCTCGAATAAGGGTGATGACGGTGCGGAAGCGTGCCTTGCGATTCGTTTTATCTTGTAATAGAGTGAGGGCTTTGCAACGGTTATTAGCATCGTTTGCCGGTTCGCCGGCCCAGCGGGCAGTATGAACACCGGGTTCTCCGTTCAGCGCATCAATCTCCAAACCCGTGTCATCCGAGAATACGCCATCTATTGCTATCGGGCGAGTCGTTAGGAAAGCGGCAACGGTTTGCGCTTTGATGAGCGAATTGGCTTGCAGTGTATCTCCGGTTTCTTCGATTTCATCGGTAAAACCAATATCGCTCAAACTGAGCACCTCGTGCTTCGTCAGAATAGTCCTTACTTCCTTTAACTTATGCTTATTATTACTTGCAAAAACCAATCGCATACTCTAAACTTTCAACTAAAGAGTTATCGTCTCGGCGTGATGTTCAATTTCACCGGATGAATCATATTCTCCGGACTAAGGATAGTATCCAACTCCTCTTGGGTGAGAATCCCGTGTTCCAGCACCAGGTCATAAACGGCCTTACCCGTAGCGAGAGCCTCTTTGGCAATCTTGGTGGAGTTCTTATATCCAATGATGGGATTGAGAGCGGTCACAATACCAATCGACCCCTTGATATAACTGCGGCAATGTTCCGCATCGGCTTTGATTCCGTCCACGCAGTATTTGCGCAGTACATCGAAACCGTTAATCATAATCTCAATGCTCTCAAAGCAGCATTGTGCCATGGTCGGCTCCATGGCATTGAGTTCCATTTGGGCGGCCTCGTTACACATGGCCACGCATAAGTCGTTGCCAATCACCTTATAACTAATCTGATTCATCACCTCCGGAATAACGGGGTTCACCTTACCCGGCATGATACTGCTACCCGGCTGACGGGCGGGCAGGTCTAACTCATGCAGACCGCATTTAGGACCGGAACCAAGCAGGCGCAAGTCATTACAGATCTTATTCATTTTAGTGGCGATCCGACGCAGAACACTCGAATAACCCACCATACAACTGGTATCACTGGTAGCTGCTACCAAATCCTCTGCCTTGCGGATATTCCAACCGGTGATCTTGGCAATAGCTGCGGTACATTTCTCCGCATATTCGGGCTGCGAACAGATACCCGTGCCGATGGCCGTGGCGCCCATGTTGATGGTCAAGAACTCTTCGGCTGCGGCGTCTAAGTGGGGAAGTTCGTCGCGTAAGATGGAGGCAAACGCCCCAAAGGTCTGACCCACTGTCATGGGAACAGCGTCCTCTAATTGTGTACGCCCCATCTTGAGAATCTGTGCAAACTCTTTCGATTTGGCATCAAAAGACCCAATGAGTTGCTCCAAGTGTTTCTTATACTCCAAATGCATAGCATAGAGCCCCAAGTGAATAGCCGTGGGGTAAGCATCGTTTGTTGATTGGCTGCCGTTCACGTGGTCGTTGGGACTGAGGAAAGTATATTCGCCGGGTTCGTGCCCCATGATCTGAAGGGCGCGATTGGCAATCACTTCATTGGCGTTCATGTTCGTAGTAGTGCCGGCTCCGCCTTGAATCATATCCACGGGGAACTGGTCGTGCCACTGACCGGCCAATAATTCTTTACAAGCTTGTTCGATGGCCTTAAACTGCTCATCGGTAAGTAGCCCCAATTCATGGTTGGCAATGGCAGCACCCCATTTGGTATAGGCCAAACCATTGATGAAAGTAGGGTAGTCCTTTAACTTAAACTTACTGATGGGGAAGTTCTCTATTCCGCGCGAGGTTTGTACGCCGTATAAGGCTTCCGCTGGAATTTCCAATTCTCCAATCAAATCACTTTCGATTCTTGTTTTCATATCTATCATTTAATTTACAATCTATTCGTTCAAATCAGGTGCAAAATTACAAAAAAATCTACATATGTACAAATATTTCGCCACATATTTTATCTTTTTATCCCTAAAATGAGGTTTTTGACCCCTATTTATCTCTCTTTATACCATATTTTTGATTTTTTCGCAGAAAAGCAGTACTTTTGTATCATCAAATTCAAATTATAGACATATGAAGCATTATTTGCAGACTATTCAGGACGCGATGCGTAAGAATTGGAATCGCGTGGCCATTACGGATTTTGGAGGTACGATAGAGTATACCAATCAGCAGTTGGCACAGCAAGTAACAAGACTAACCCTTCTTTTTGAGCGAATCGGTATTCGGCCGGAGGATAAGATTGCTATTTGCGGTCGTAATAGTTGTAACTGGGGCGTGGCTTACTTGGCCATTTCCGCTTATCGGGGTATTGCGGTCAGCGTGTTGCCGGAGTTTACGAGTGAGAGTATTCACGATTTGGTGAATCACTCAGAGGCGCGCGTTCTTTTTGTAGGTCCTTGGGTAAAGGGTCGAATAGACCTTAGCAAGATGCCCGGAGTAGAGGCTTTTATCTCCATCGAGGATTTGACGGTCATGCAATCAAAAACGCCCGTTTCATCGGAAGAAATAGATCAACTTTATTCAGAACGTTACCCCAAAGGATTGCAGCCGGAGGATTGGGTACTGCCTAACGATAATCTGGATGACTTGGCATTGATCAATTACACCTCGGGTTCTACCGGTTCGCCCAAGGGTGTCATGGTGACGCACCGCAACCTAAGCAATAATGTGGAGTATGCGCAACGCAACATCCCGAACGATCCGGAAAAAACGTTGGTTTCTATGTTGCCGTTGGCGCATATGTTTGGTTTGATGTTTGAATTCCTTTATCAGTTGGCGGGAGGAACGCATATTTATTTTATTACGAAAAGTATTACGCCTGGTCTCTTGCTCTCGGCGTTTGGTCAAGTTCACCCTTACATGGTCTTGACGGTACCGCTCGTGATTGAAAAGATCTTTAAGAAGAATATCTTCCCGCAAATCAATAAACCGCTGATTAAGGTTCTTTGGTATATGCCGTTTGTTGGGCGTCTCATTCGTCGAAAAGTGCATGACAAACTAATGGAGACCTTTGGTGGTAAGTTGGATGTTCTCATTATCGGCGGTGCCGCTTTCAGCGAAGAGGTAGAGCGTTGTCTCAAGCAGATTCACTTCCCCTATACCTGCGGTTATGGTATGACCGAATGTGCTCCGCTGCTATGTTATGCTCCTTGGTGGGACTTTGCCTTCCGTTCGTGCGGGCGCGTGATTGATAATATGGAAATACGGGTGGAGAGCAAACACCCACATCACGAACCGGGCGAACTCCTTATTCGCGGAGAAGGGGTGATGCGCGGCTATTATAAGAACTTGCAAGCCACGGATAATGTCTTTACCGAGGACGGTTGGATGCGCACGGGTGATATTGGTATTATCGACCGTAAGGGCAATGTGTTCCTGCGTGGGCGCAGTAAGAATATGATTTTGGGAGCCAGTGGTCAGAATATCTATCCCGAGGAGATTGAGGATAAACTCAATAGTTTGGAAGGCGTCAGTGAATCGGTGGTAGTAGAGCGCAACGGCAAACTGATAGGTTTGGTTTTCCCGGAGAATTATGCGCAGGAGAAATTGGAGGAGTTAAAGCAGCTCATGGACAAGAACTTGCTCAAGTTGAATGCCTTGTTGCCTAATTTCTCGAAGGTCAGTGATATTGAGATTGTGGAAAAGGAGTTTGAAAAGACCCCCAAAAAATCCATCAAACGCTTCCTTTATAAATAACCCTACTCCTCTACTCCTTTACTCCCATCCACCAGCGCAAGCAAATATGCTTTGGCGGCATCGTGGTCATTGGGAATGATGCCGTCCAGGATAGCCTCTTTGATTTGGGATTTGAGTTCCCCTACGCGGGCGCAAGGTTCGAGGTGGAGCAGTTCCATGATCTCAATGCCATCTACGGGCGGTTGGAAATTACGGATGCGGTCACGCTCCTCCAGTTCCACCATTTTTTGCTTTACCAGTTCGTAGTTCTTGTGGTATTTTTCCACTTTCTCCTCGTTGCGGGAGGTGATGTCTGCATTGCAAAGAATCATCAGGTCGTCTATGTCGTCCCCTGCTTCAAACAGCAACCTACGTACGGCCGAATCGGTGACTATATCTTCGATGAGGTTGATGGGTCGCATATGTAGGTCCACCAACTTGCGGATATAATCCATTTTCTCGTTCTGCGGCATCTTCATGCGTTTGAAGATACCGGGAATCATTTTATACCCGATGTAGTTATGGTTTCTAAACGTCCATCCGGCTTTAGCGTCCCATGCTTTGGAACGCGGTTTGCCGATGTCGTGCAGCAGCGCGGCCCAGCGGAGCCATAGGTTATCGGATTTCTCGGCTACGTTATCTAACACTTGGAGGGTGTGCAGGAACACATCCTTATGACCTCGTCCCTCTTTGGTTTCCACGCCCTTGAGGGCAGCCAGTTCGGGGAAGATAAGGGGCAAGAGCCCCGTTTTATCGAGAAGTATCCAGCCTATTGAAGGTCTGCGAGAGGCCATGATCTTATTCAGTTCGTCTACGATTCGCTCTTTGGTGATGATCTCTATCCGTTCCCGATTTCTCTCGATGGCATCGAAAGTTTCTCTATCCAGATAGAACCCCAATTGGCATGCAAAACGGATGGCTCGCATCATGCGCAGCGGGTCGTCCGAGAAAGTAATGTCGGGGTCGAGTGGGGTACGAATAGTACCCTCGTTGAGGTCTTGTATGCCGCCAAAGGGGTCTAATAACTCGCCATAACGATCCTTATTGAGGCAGATAGCGAGGGCGTTGATAGTGAAGTCGCGTCGGTTCTGGTCTTCCTCTAAGGTGCCGTCTTCCACGATGGGATTACGGCTCTCGTGGCGATAACTCTCGCGCCGTGCGCCGACAAACTCCAATTCGAGTTCGCGGTTCTTGACTTGGGCGGTGCCGTAGGTCTTAAAGACGCTTAGGTGGGCATGTTTGCCTAATCGTAAGGCTACTTGTTCCGCGAGGGCGATGCCGCTGCCCACCACCACGATATCTATATCTTTGCTTTCGCGATGTAGGAACAGGTCACGAACCCAACCACCGATCACATAGCATTCGAGTCCTAACTTATCCGCTTCTTCCCCTATCAGGTGCAGAACCTTACTCTCTATTTCTTTAAATAATACCTTCATTTTTCCCATTCACTTGGCGCGCAGCCCTTTTGTTCGATAAACACGCGGCGGAAGGTGCGTAAACTATTGTATCCGCTTCCGACGGCGATCTCGGATAATGTTTTGCCGCCTTGTTTCATTAGTTCGATGGCATAGTTCACGCGCAGGGTGTTGATATAGGCATAAAAATTGATACCCTTGGAGTGGAAGTATTGTCCTAAATAGGTTCGGTTGGTTCCAATCATGCGCGCCAGATGCTCGATGCTCAGGTTGGGGTTCAGGAAGAAGGCCTGTTTTTTGAGTTCTTTATTTAGGGCCTCTTCAATGGTGGTAAAGCGTTTTTGGGTAAACTCATCTTCTTCCGGGAATTCTTCCGTTTCTTGTTTCTCGTTTCTCGTTTCTTCTTCACTCTCTCCTTGCAGGTTATCCACAGCCCAAACTAAGGATAGGGTAGAGAGAATATTGAAGATAAAATATACGCTCAGTAGGATATAACTCTCCCGATTAATGCCCAAGATAAAACCAATCACCATGGTGATAATAAATAATCCGGCAGGATAGAAGAAACGCCATAACTCGCGGTTTTCTATATCAGAATGTTGTTCGCGTAAGGAGCGTTCGTAAATAATCATCTTGCGGATATAGAGTGCAACCATTATGATGGTGTAGGTTGCCCAAAACGTAAGGGAGGAGTAGTAAATAATCTCCGTGGGATGGATGCAATAGCCTATGTATAGAATAAGAGGAACAATCGTGGGGAGGGTGATGGTGAGCCATTGTTCAGTCTCGAGTTTTTCCACCATTCGGAAGATAAACGCGATAAAAGCGGGGAAACCGATAATCATATAGAGCAGGGTATCCCGATTCAGGTACGGAACCCATAGGTCGCTGTTGCCGTTTCCCCAGTTGGGGATATAGGGAATCAGTCGGCAGGAGTATAGGTATGAAACGGCCAGGAAGAGCAATATGTATCCGCCCAACCGCCTTACCGGTTGGTTAGGAGCAAAGGGGCGTGGAGTTATGGTTCGCTTACTTAGTAGGAGGTATAATCCGCACAAAACGAAGCACGTTTCCATGATTCCCATCAGTACGGCCATGAGGGCCATATGTACAAAAGAAGAAGGCATTTTATTTCTTTTTTCATCGTTTGTGAGTGCAAAGTTACGCATTTTTTATGATATATGCAAATAAATTTGGTAATTTCAAAAAAAAGAAGTATCTTTGTACCCAAAATAATGAATCTTGTTGTATGAAAATCTTCATTGCGCCATTGAATTGGGGGTTAGGACACGCTACTCGCTGTGTACCTCTTGTTGAACGCTTCTTGGCTCAGGGCAATGAAGTCGTTTTAGGGGGTGATGGTATGTCGTTGCAGTATTTGCGGCACCGTTTTCCGCAATTGCGGTCCATTGAGTTGGCGCCCCTGCGATTACGTTATTCGAGTGGCAAGCGACAAGTGATAGCCATGCTTTGGGCGATTCCCAAGTTAGTTGTTTTTTCTCTTCGAGACCATCGTCTTCTGCGTCGGATACAGGCGCAGGAGCATTTCGATCTCATCCTCTCCGACAACCGCTTTGGCCTTTATCTTACCCCTAAAACACCGACCGAAGGTCGCAACCAGACGGCTTCTTTCCATACGGCTCTGCCGATCGTGCCATGCGTCTATGTGACGCATCAACTCCACATTCTATTGCCTCGTCCTTACCGTTGGTTGGAGTCTTTCGCCTCGCGTGTGCATGCGTGTATATATAAAAGGTATAATGAGGTTTGGATCCCTGACACCCCCGACCACCGCCTCAGTGGCGATTTATCTACTTTATACGGCTTGCCGATCGCGCCCTTTAGGGCAGAGAACTTTAAACTATCGACCGAAGGTCGCAACCAGACGGCTTCTTTCAACTTTAAATATATAGGTCCCCTCTCCCGCATCACAGCCCCCCTACCCCCCTACTCCTCTCCCC
>JAZRWG010000022.1:0-12138 GCA_045599545.1 Paludibacteraceae bacterium
GCAGTTTGCGGGAGAGGATGTCCCACCGGAAGTCGGCACCGTTGTTGTAGTTTTCGAGCACGTATTGCCGCGCTATATCCAGTTTACTACTCATACCGACCTCCTTTACACGAGTTCAACGGTTCGACGATAAGCTTGAACACAGTACCTACATTTAGGTCCAAAGGATTGTTTGATAAGTTCGCGATATTGGCGGATATTCTGAAAATCCGTTAGGTTCTCATCGAACTTACAAATCAGTCGGGTTCGGTGCGCCTTCGGGTGATTAGGAGCCTTCACGGGTAACTTTTTCAGCAGGTTATCACCCAAATCATGATAGAGTTGGGACCGCCGCCGCATGGAGAGGTCACGAATAACGAACGAGACAGCAAGAAACAGCTCTTTCTTGATCATATACTTGGCCACTTGGCCATCATTGCTTTTAAGGGAAGAAGCAGTAACCACAGAATTTAAGTTTGCCATAATTTTGACATTTATGAGTTTAAAATTATGGCTGGGCCCAGCCGTTTGACTGTTGAATTCGGATGCAAAAGTATATAAAAAAAACGACCCACACAAAAAGTGCAGGTCGAAAGGAACTAGAACGGAACTCTAATGCCTATATTTGCGGAAATTTCGTATATCGTACGGAACTTTGAGGAACTGCTTAAGGGTGTTGTATAGGTCCGTAGAATTGACATTAAGGATATCAATATAGCCTAACGCATCCTGTAGATTGAGTTCGCGCACGAGGTCTTTGGCGGGACCCATAGCCGCACTGCGTATAGCCTTCATCACAGATTCGGTTTGATGTTCCTCTATCGCTTTCTTGGTGAAATAGGGGAAATAATCTTCTGCCTGTGCCATCTTAAAGACGATTTCTTTAAGGAAGGCCACATCTGTTTGCACGGATTTAATGTCCTTATCCATTTGATTGATTATCGGTATCGTTTGTACAACCGATTCTTGTGGATGAGGACTAACGACGGCTTCGTCCACGGTTCTCATCGCGTTCTGAACAGCGGTTATTCTGGCAGCACGAATAACAGAGCCTAATCGCCATAGGAAATTCTCCCGTTCAAAGGAATCAATTCGTATTTCTCCGCTTTGTATGCACTGGTAAAGAACGGTAGCGGTTGCTTCTCGTTGTTTTGGACAGTCAATATGTCCTAACCAATCTATGACATCTATGTAACAATCACTTTCATCGGTAACCTCATGGCATGTCCTCAGCAATTTTTCTTCTGAGGGAGGATTGATATAATCCGCAGAAAATATTTCGGATAGTGATCGTAATTCCATGGTTTACAGAAAGTTGAAAAAGTGAGTATAAAAAACCGGATAGACAACTATCCGATTGCGACTGCAAAGTTACAACATTTTTTTGATATACGCAAGAAAAAGTGCAATTTATTTTGCACTTTTTTTGTAAGTCGCTGTTAATCAACAATGAACGATTTTACCCCTTCGCAACCATGACCGTGAATGGGGCAAGGGGTTATGATTTTTTTATTATATCTCTAACGAATTAGGATTAAGAAGGAAATCGAATAATCCCATTATATACACCCCGTCTTCATTGTAATGAGACGGATGATATTCATCGGTAACAATAATCTTTTTGAAGGAGTCTGAAATATTCAATAACGACTTTTGTTCTTGATCAATCTTCTCTTTATCCGGTAGGCGATAAGCAGACTGAATATAGATACGTTTATCGGCCTTATTGATTACAAAATCAACTTCTAAATTCTTTCGTGCATAAGTTCCCTGATTATTTTGTGCCCATATTTCCACTTGCCCGACATCCACCGAATATCCCCTATGACGCAACTCGTTATACAAGACATTCTCCATAATGTGGCTAAATTCATCACTCTGACGGAAATTTAAAATAGCATTTCTTACTCCCAAATCTTCGAAATAATACTTTGTTTCTGTTCCTATATACTTACGTCCTTTAATATTATATCGTAAGGCTTGTTGGATGATAAAAGCATCTTCTAAATGTCCCAAATATTTTTGAATAGTCATGGGTTTGATAGCCACATGTTCTTTGGAATTAAATGTATTTGCAATTCTTTGTACATTAGTCCCCGAACCAATGGAAGACGCTAAAACCTGTATCACTTGACGTAAACCCTCGTCGTTAAGAATGCGATTACGATTGATTATATCTCGAAGATAAGTAACTTCGTATAAGTTCTTTAAAAATTGTTGTTTTTCTTCTTCTTCAGCCATAAGTGCCACTTGAGGCAATCCGCCATAGACATAGTAGGATTTCAAAGCAGACATTTTATCTCCACCGATTGGAGCATAATACTCTGCAAAACTGAGAGGATGGACGCGAATCTCCCAACCTCGTCCTCGAAATTCCGTAACCACATCAGAACTCAAAAATTTAGAATTACTACCGGACACATACACTTCCACATTAGGTTCGTGCATTAGGCTAATCATAACGCCAATGAAATCTTTCACCAATTGGATTTCATCTAAAATAAGATAGGTGGTTTGTGCATCCCGAATGATGTGTGCGTCTATATAATCTAACAATGCGTCAGGATTCAGTAATTTCTTATTTCGTTGTTCATCTAAAGCTAACGATAGAATATGATCCGGAGTTGTCCCATTTTCCAAAAGCCAATTTCGAAATAAATTAAACAGCAAGAATGACTTTCCGCACCTGCGAACACCGGTTACAATCTTTACCATTCCGTTCCCACGACCATTAATGAGTCGCTGAAGATACATTTTTCGTTCAAAAATCATATATTTGGGTAGGTTTTATGTGAGTACTAACATTTTTTCGACTGCAAAGGTACAACATTTTTTTGACATGTGCAATACATGACAAGAAGAAAAAGTGTTTTTTAGTCAAAAAACGGCAGATTTTGATAAAAAATCGTCTAAATTAGTACGACTGGAGCCAAACGTAGCCTCAAGAAACGACTCTTTCTTGCTTCTCTCTCGTCTGATTATCTATTACAAATCATCAAAAATGCAAAATTTTGATGCGGTTGCCCTATAATTTTTGCGGCATTTTGTTGATAGTTTTTGCGGTGTTTCATTTAACAATTTTGTGCTAACTTTCGTACAAAAGCATTTATATCAAATTGCAAAGTCGGCTCATACACAATGAAACCCTTTTCTGTTTCATACACAAACTCCTCATCTATCAAGAACTGAAAAGCACGCTGAACACTACTGGAGGATTTAAGATTATATCGGTGAATAAATTGTCCGGACATAGGTTCTTTGACACATTGCCCCCATTATCTAGGGCTTCTATGAGGGCTTGCGTTTCTTCTTTTCGATCGCAGAAACACTCCGGGCCGACATACCCATAAATCACAAAAGGATTGTCTAATATACTCATAATAAGCAGATTATAATATTACGCATTTTGCGTAATGCATTTTGCGTAATCGAAAACGGCTGCAAGTATACAACAAAAATTTGGTATGAGCAAATATTTTTTCATTTTTTAAGCAAAAAAACAAACGTAAGAAAACTCATGCCTACAAAATAGGGAGTAGAGGAGTAGAGGCAGAGAGGTTAATAGGTAAAACCGAGTTTAGTCAGACCTGATTGGATTTCAGGACAGGACATAAACAGATTCCATAACAACCCCGTACGGTAGTTCTCTATCATCGGTGCAATGGTCAGTTGATCAATCGCCAAATAATGCTGAGGGTACCAGTTTTGGCTTTCGCTGAAACCATCGTAAAAGCCGTAATCTCCCCATAACTTCGCTTTGTACGAATCGAAATAACGCAAGGCTGCCATCGACTGCGTTGGTGTATAAGGCATGGAAGACAGGGCTGCGGTGGGGGTGATAACGCCTAAGTCGTTATTGATACAATGAGCAGAGTAACCTGAGGGCGAATAGCCTGCCGTCAGTCCCCAACATTGTGCTCCGTAATTCGTGTAACCTTTGGGATTGCGCACGCAGTAGTCGTATTGCGCCATCGCGTGTCCGGTCACCACTTCCTTATAATCGGCATACTGATCCTTGAGGGTCATGGGATTGAGTCCGATAAACGAGTAATGCGTCCAAAAGAGGGGTTGATTAAACGTCGTCAACGGTTTATTATTCGCACCCCAACCTTGTTCATAAACGGCTTTGCTAATCGTGTGCGTAGGTGAGGCTGCGGCAAGAACATAGACAATGAGGGCTTCGTTCCACCCACGGATAGGCATATTCATGACCCACCCTTTATCGGGCGACCAGTGCCAATAAAGGCAGTTTTGGTTATTGCGGTACCAGTCAAACTCCATCGTCTTCCAAAGGGCATTGATACCGTCTATCACCGCTTTCTCCTCCGGAACGCCGGCATTCATATACTGCCGCGCGATGAGCAGTCCTTCCATTAGGAAGGAAGACTCCACGAGGTCCCCTCCGTTATCGTTGGCGGAGAAAGGAACGACCTTACCGTCCGCTTTGAGCCAGTGGGGCCATATACCATGGAAGCGGTCCGCCTTAGCTAAGAAGTCAACGATGCGTTGCAGACGCTGCACCCCCTGTTCGCGGGTGATAAAACCGCGTTCCATCGCTACTACTAATCCGGCTATACCAAAACCCGAACCGCCGATGGTAATCACTTTTGGGTCGTTATAGCCGTAGTTATTATCAAGGTGGATGCGTTCATACGCCAAACCCGAAACAGGGTCGGCTCCTGCCCACATATAATCCATTGAGGCACGCTGGACAGTGTTGAGTAGGACACTATCTTGTACCTCATCACGAGAGCGGGAGTTATTCGTTTCCGGCTCCGGCTTGCAGCCCATCATTGCGATAGCAAGCGCTATCGCGCAGTTTAAAGTGTAAAGTTTAAAGTTTAAAGAAGTCATTTCGGTTCGTTAGCAAGTTCGGGTAATTCGGCGAGTACCTCACCGGGTACGGGCCAGTATTTCTTATCCTCGGTCCATTCGCCGGTGGCATAATCGCGTTTGAGGGATTCTTGGTTGAGCACCTGAGCGGCACGACCGGTACGAACGAGGTCCACATAATGCAGTCCCCACTCGGCACAGAGTTCGATACGACGTTCGTCTAAGATGATATCCTCCGTCAAGGCGGCTACAGGAGCCATCTTAGCACGTTGTCGCACTTGATTGAGAAAGGTGGCATCGCTATTGCCTAAACGGAAAGAAGCTTCGGCGTTCATCAATAGCACTTCGGCATAGCGGAGTAGACGTACGTTATTATTCCGTCCGTATTCGGTTGCAGAACCGGTCATTTGTTCATAAGGGATATAAGCCTTAGCATTAAAAATCACTTTCTTTGTTAATGCCACTTTCCAACCATTGCGTAGCGTCTCGCCACCTACCAAGAAACTAACTTCGCGACGGGCTTTCTCACCCCGTTCATCTGCCCACGCAACAAAATCCGGATTGAAGCGGCAGAATTTCCAACCTGCGATATTGATTGTTTTGTCTGCGCTCCTCACTTCGCCACCTTGGCAGACGAACCACTGGTCAACACCGATATAATCGCCGGACTGCTGTCCGTAATCCGTCACTTGTACTTCCATCAGGCTCTCGCGGCAGAGTTTGCCCGGAATCTTAAACAGGTTATAGTAATCGTCATTCGTGGAACTTGCCAGTTCAAACTTACCACTGCCGATGATATCCGCCGTCAGGTCTTGCATTTTCTGCCAGTCTCCCTTGAGCATCGCGAAGCGAGCCGCAAGAGCTTCCGCAGTGTATTTGGTGAAAGCACCGGGATGTGTCATCTCGCCCGGATAAGCCGATGCCATAGAGGGGATAGCGTCCTCCAAGTCGGCAATCACATAGTCGCACACGTGCTCTACCGTGGAGCGAGTATAGTCGGTTTGATTATTATCGGTTAGCAGCGGACAAGGACCGAAGGAAGTCACCATCATAAAGTAAGCCCAGGCACGCATGCACTTGATCTCGCCTTGGTACTGAAGGTAATCGGCATAGTCTTGGGAACTTTTATCGGCGATATGCTTTGCATACTCGTCCAGCGATTGAAGGGCCGAGTTAGCCGTACGGATAATATCGTAAGAAGTCACCCACACATTTCTCAGGCCCCAGAACGAGTTAGGGTTCTGATACCCACCGCGATAACTATAGAGGAGTGCTTCGGCTTGGTCATCGGTTCGACCCGAGGTCATATCTTCATCGCGTCCCGTCCATAGCATCTGATTGACCCAGTGGCAACCCGGGAAACGGAGTTTAGCATACACGCCCACTACGGGGGAGTACATATCTGCCGTGTTGGTATAATCGACCGCTGCCTGCGGCAGTTTATTCTCTACGTCAATCTCAAGGAAAGAGCAAGCATTGAGCAATAGCATGAGTGCTATTGCGAGTGTTTGGTGTATGGTGTTTAGTGTATGGTTTTTCATAGGGCATTAGAATTTAAGTTGAACGGCAAAAGACCACGTAGCGGTAAGCGGATAGACTTCGGTATCCCAGCCTTGACCGTCACTCAATTCGGGAGTCATGGCGTTAGCTTTGAAATAGGTATACGGTTTATCCGCCGTGAGACTGAGTCGGATGGAAGGCATCTTATACGTGCCGGCCCCTACATTGGTGAAGGTATAACCTAACGTTATATTCTGAATACGGAAATAGTCGGCACTCTCCACAAAGTAACTGGCATTCGCCGTTTCACCGATATTCCACGATTTCATCAAGGCTCCTGCCGACGGAGCGATGGTCGAAGTACCTTCGCCGTGCCAGCGGGTGTCGTATTGGTTTTTATCGAAGTTATAGGTATTACAAGCATAACGCAGGGCGCGTTTGCGGTTCCACATCTCGCCTCCGGCTTGTCCGCTTAGACCGATGGTAAGGTCCAGTCCACGGTATTTAAAACCGAGGTTAATACCATAGGTCCAGTCGGGAATATAAGAGCCAAGAATCTGCTTATCCTTATCGTCCATCACGCCATCTTCGTTGAGGTCTTGGTACTTGAAGTCACCGGGTTGGAGGTTATTGGCCACCGCGATAGGGTCGGCAGCTATCTCCTCTTCGTTCTGGTAAACGCCGATCACTTGATAACCATAGTAACTATTCATTTTCTCACCCACCATCTGAACGGTCTTACCGCCCTTGAGTATCTGTTGGGTACCGAAGAGGCTCTTTACTCGGTTACGCAGCCAACTCACGTTACCTCCGATGAAGTAACTCCAGTCTTTATTCACCTTATGCTCCCAGTTGAGGTTGATATCCACACCCATATTGAGGATGTTTGCCCAGTTACCGGTGGCATCCGCGTCCTGCATAGGCAGACGCGCCGAACAAACGGCATTCTGCGTGAGGCGATAGTACCAGTCGATATCTCCCGTGAGGCGATTGCCGAAGAAACCGAAGGAGGTTCCTATATTGGTTTCATTCACTTTCTCCCACGTGAGCCACGAGAAGGTGGTGGCATTGATGTATCCGTCCAGCACGTTCATGCCGCCATAGACCGCCTCAGCGGGGGTAACGGTCAATTCGCCTACGGAAGGAGCAATCTTATCATTACCGAGCAGACCCCACGAAGCACGCAGTTTGAGGTAATCGAAGTTCTTATGTCCTTTAGCCCACGGTTCGTTGCTGATTGTCCACGCCAGACCTACGGAGGGGAAGGTGCCCCATTTCTCGTTGTACTTGCTGCTACCGTCACGACGAAGGGTCGCCATGATGAGGTAGCGGTCATCGTAACCATAGCTCACGCGAGCGAAATAGGAGAACCCACGGGTGCGTGAACCGTCATCGCTCACCGTTTGACTCTCTTGGTTGCCTAAGGATATATACTGCAAACTCTCCTCGGGCAGCACTTCTTGGGCAACGCCTTGGAGGAAGTCCATTCGCTCCTCGCGCAGACTCAGACCGAGCATGGCTTTGAAGGCATGCTTGCCCCACTGATCACCATAGGTGAGGGTATTATCCCAAATCCAGTTATTGAACTGCGTCTGACTTTTATAGAGGGTGGAAGTTGTGTTTTGTTGTACGGCACCAATATAATATTGCGGCAGGTACGTGTTCGCGCGCATACCCGTGTGGTCGTAATTATAAGAGGTGCGGAGGGCTAACTTATCCTTCCATATATTGAACTGAGCGTATATGTTCGCCAGTATTTGGGTGGAACGATTGGTCGCGTTGTAGAGATTCGCTGTAGCCACTGGATTGTAAAAGTTATTCGCCAGTCCCACCGTTTCGGGCGAAGCGTAACCATCGGTGTAGAGGTCCTTCGTGGTGTTGTCGTAGGCAGGGAAGATCCCCGGCATGTTAAAAGCTTGTTGCCAAGCGGCGTTATTGGGTAGCCGTTGGGTCGAGTTGGAGAACACGGCGTTCATACCGACCGTGAGCCACTTAACGGGTGTATAATCGACATTACCGCGAATGGTCATGCGGTTATAGTCGTTGGTGGTGTTCATGATACCATTTTGGTAGAGGTAGGATATACCCACACCGTAGGAGGCTTTCTCGCTTCCGCCGTTGATACTGAGGCTGTGGTTGGTTATTACGGCAGGACGAAGGAGTTGGTTGTACCAGTTGGTGTTTTGGTTGAGGTTATAGATACCATCTTCCAACGTGCCGCCGTAGAGGTCTTTGCTCAAATCGAGAGAGGCTGTATAAGCGGTTGGGTCGGCTTCCATAAGCATTTGTGCGTACTCGTTAGAGGAGCACATAGGTAGAATATTACTCACCGTTTGTAGTCCTACATAACCATCATAAGTCACATCGGGGCGTTGTTGTCCTTTCTTACCATGTTTGGTGGTCACAATGATTACGCCATTAGCGGCGCGCACACCGTAGATAGCCGCTGCAGAAGCGTCCTTCATGACGGATATCTCCTCGATGTCGTTATTATTGAGGAAGTTGATATTGTCGTAGAACATACCATCCACTACATAGAGCGGGGCGTTGTTTGAGAACGAACCTAAACCGCGGATGGTCACGGACGCACCCGAACCCGGTACACCCGAGTTAACGATGTGCACACCGGCTACCTTACCTTGTAGTGCGCCCATAGCGGAGGAGGTCGGAACAGAAGTTATCTCTTCGGCTTTAACCACTTCGATGGGGGAGGTTAGATCCTTAATTTTAGCGGCACCATAACCCACCACAATCACCTCTTCGAGGTTCTGCACATCGGGTTTTAACTGCACTGTGCATTGTGCATTCTGCACTCGGCACTGATAAGGCAAATAGCCGACATAACTCACCTCAATCGTAGCATCGGCAGCGACGTCGGGTAGCGCAAAAGCGCCATCAAAATCGGTTATCGTTCCTTGGTCGGAACCCACTACGCGCACGGCTGCTCCAATGAGGGGTTGTCCCGTCTCATCGACTACCGTACCGGTAATCTGTGCCTGTAGCATCACAGGCAGTAGTAATAAAATATAACTTAATCTTTTCATGGTAGCAAAAACAGGGGGTAATCGGCCCCCTGTTTCTAAAATGTATGGTTTATTTATTTTACAATAGCACCCATCATGTTGTAGCGAACGCCATTACGCTCAATAACGATAGCACCGTTCTTCATTACTTTTTGAGCAGCCTTAGTAGCCGTTACGTTATTCAAACCGGTAGCGTCGTTGTAGAAATAAACATTACCGATAGACAGCGGAGTGCCTTCAGCGGAAGTATCGTCTGATTTCATGAAGCCTTCGAGGATGAAGTACTTGAAGTATTCGAACGGATTAACCTCTTCGTTAACATCCGGGAAATCTTTCACATTGATGTCGAGAGCGTTCCAAACGTTTGCTTTCATCTCTTTTACGACACCGTTTTTATAACCATTACCGCCATCATCTACAGAGAGGTTCTCCAAGGTAATCTTAATCTTAGAATCTACGGTAGGATAGAGGTCAACGTGGAGTATGCTATATTCGCTCATATCATAATAGTCCTCTTCAAAGTTAGTATAGATAGTCCACGTCATATTCGAGAAGAACTCAACAGGAACGTCGCCATACATAAGTTTCTTTGGAATTGCACCCCAGTCAACGAAGGCGAAAGCGAGATTATTTTCCAAAGCTACACCCAAAACGCTTGTAGCACCGGTAACGGTAGGAGTAGCAGGAGCCTCGGTAGGAGCACCTTCGGGCACGTCACCGCAGATGCCGGTAGCAGGAACGGAGGTATATTCGCCCTTGAAGAACAGGAAGTTAGCCCAAGCTATTTTACCACCTTCTTTCGCAACCTTAACGGTAAGGCAATTGAGTTTATCCATCGGTTGTTCGCCATAGATATCGCTGATTTTAATGTTTACGCTGTTCCAACCGGCTACATAAGTACCAGGAATAGGCAGTTCACTGGTAGCGGGAGCATCACTGAACTCTACTTTCATAATAGGATTATTACCGGCTTCTTCGAACCAGATATCGAAGTGGAGGCTATCGTACGAAGACACATCGACAGGATCATTTCCATTCTTAAAGGCTTCCCAATGCATGGTTTCTGCGAAATAGAAGTTTGCACCGGCTAAGCAGGTATCAACCCATCCGCAGCCACCAAAACCTTGCGGGTAGTAGCCTTTATTGTTTTCATAAACGCCGCACATAAGAGCTTGTACGTTCGCAGCGGCTACGGTCGGTACTTCAGGAGCCGTCAGCTCAGCCTTAGGAGTAGGATCGGGTTTGTCTTGGTCGCCATAGAAATATACGTTAGCGATAACGATGTGTTTCGGCATGCCATCCCATTTGAGTTGGAAAATACGAGCTTTATTGATGTCCGTATAATCACTTAATTCAATATCAAGAGCGTTCCAACCGTCAACGATTGTAACGGTCTTAGCTAATTCGAGACCCGTACCAGCAGCGTCTTTCCAGATAGGAGTGAACTTAATCGAAGTAGCCGCATTGCCTGCATAGTTATATACGTCCATGTGTACTTTCGTTGCGTGAGAAGCATCTAATTCGCCTTGGAACTCCCAACCGAGATAGTTCGAGTTGGTGCATTCCATTGCCACTGTCTCACCAATCTTACCTAAAGCCGTTTGAGTGGATTGACCCCAACCGCCAACGCCGAAAGCAATAGCTGGCTCGAAAACGCCGGAGAGAATAGAACTAACTTTCTTAGCATCTATCGTAGGAACTTCAGGAGCATAAAGATTATTCGTCTTCACGTTTATCTCAAGGAACTCACTCTTGTTACCGGATTCATCTTCGGCTTGAACATAGAACGTATAAGCCGTGTTTGCCGTCAAATTGCCAATCGTTGCGCTGGCAGCAACACCGGAAGCAGCATTAACGGTAGTCAAAACGGTTTCTTTAGCCTCGTCGTATGCTTTAAAGATAACAGCACCGCTATTGTCGGTAGCCGTGAACTTAGCCGAAACAGAGAACAAACCGATAACGCCATCGCTCATCTCGGGTTTCGAAGGAGCTTCTTCGTCAACATCCGGAGCCTGAGAGGTGTAGAAATAGATATTGTTCAGCCAGAAGGTCTTGCTGGGAACATTGTCAATCTTCACTTGATAAACATTGGTCCAATCGGTTACCTTAATAAAGTCGCCGTCGCTCAGAGCGATATCTACACTTTTCCATTTGTTAAGATCTTCTGCACCTACCGTAATGGTAACGCCTTGTTCTGCACCGCCATGGATAGGAACGACACGGAACGAACCGGCTTCCTCAAACCATACGTCTAAGTGGAGCGCCTCCATCTTCGAGCAGTTGAGAGCGAAATCGACAAGGCCGAAATAGCCTAAGTCAGTGGTGGTAAATTTTTTACCATAGTCCTCTTGGGCATAGACGGTACCGCTACCCCAATCGCCAAAGTTACAATCAGCGGAATAGGTTGCTGAATAAACAGCTTTCACTTGGTTTGCAGGAATAGTCGGAGCAGTTGGCAGAGCCGAGGGGGCTGCAAACATCGTTGCGCTCATCATTAGAGTCGCAGCAAAAAGAAATAATTTCTTCATACGTTTGTGTGTTTAAAGAGTTAATATTAAATTAAGGCAAGACTTACGGCTTAAGCCTGTCTTGTACCTATTTGTCAAATAGTGCGCAAAGATACTAATTTTTTTTGATTCTACCAAATTTATTTTTATTTTTCCAGGGCAACCGCATCAAAATTTTGCATTTTTGATGATTTGTAATAGATAATCGGACGAGAGAGAAGCAAGAAAGAGTCGTTTCTTGAGGCTACGTTTTTTGCCTGTGTCTATATGGTTTTTAACGATTTGCAAAGCCAATT
>JAZRWG010000023.1:0-15030 GCA_045599545.1 Paludibacteraceae bacterium
TTTCCTTTGGGGATTGCGTAGTATGCGGCTTGGGGAGCCGCGTAAACAAACCATTAAAACATTACGTTTCAACAGCCTACTTTTTGACCATTAGAAAGGTAGTACATACAAAACAGCCTACTTTTTGACCATTAGACCAAACTTTTAATGGTACTTTTGCACCGATTATGCGTGTGTACGTATATATTTTAGGTGTAAAAGCCGACGTTGTGGCACACAGATTGGCCATAATAGAATTAAATTCTATTTTTTAGTAAAAAAATTTGTGTATATGATTTTTTTTTTGTACCTTTGCGCGATTTTTTGAATAAAACAAACGAGGATCCATCCTAATTATAATATAACAGATTGTATGAAGAAACATTTACTCCTTTTGTACATGGTTTGTGCGACCTCCCTGTTGTGGGGACAACCCGTCACGATTACAACCATAGATGATCTCATCGCTTTGTCCACCAATAATGCGGCAAAAAGCGGCTATGTGGGTCAAACGATTGAACTGAACAATGACTTAACCATCACCAAACCATGGCGGCCCATCGGTACCGCTGCCCAGCCGTTCCAAGGAACGTTCAAGGGTAACGGGCACGTCATTTCCGGATTAGGAGCCATCAGCGGAACGGACGGTGTGGGTCTATTCGGTTATGTAGGTGCTACCGGTACCATTCAAGAAGTGGGTATCGGTACGGGACATATCAAAACGATGAAGAACGATGTGTGCCAATACATAGGTGCCCTTGTCGGCCATAATGCCGGTACGGTTGTTCGCTGCTGGAACATGGCCACGATAGAGGCTAACGGCACCAACGTGGGTGGACTGGTAGGACAGAACGAGGGTAAGATAGAAGACTGCTACAACGCCGGTCCTATTCTGAAGGCCAACGATCTCATCGGCGGCTTAGTGGGCACGAATACGGGTACGATCAACCGCTGCTACAATATCGGTTTTGTTCGCAATGGTTACGGATTCGTAGAGGAGAACACGGGGACGATTACCAAAGGTTACTATGACCGTCAGTTATACATTCAGAACCCTGACGATAATCACAAAGATGCCCCCGGTGTTACGGCCGCAGAGAAAACGAAAGAGATGTTCGGCATCTTTGCCGGCAATGCAACATGGGTAACTAGTTCGGAAAACTACCCCATGCTCGCCGTTTTTGCTAATCACGATGCGGCGAAAGTGAGTGTAGCATCCCTTGATTTAGATGTTAGCACAGCACAGAAGACCACCGAGAACCACATGAACGCGTTAGTGGACTCATTCCGCGTGAACCTCGCTAACTCCGTGACATGGTCTGTTGATGTGCCGGAACAAAGCAACTGGGTATTCCCCGTTCCCCTTGAGAACGACCTATGGGCAGTTCTGAGTCCCTGCCGTTCGACGGAAGTGATGATGACCGTGAAACTAAATGGTCATATCCGCGAAGTATATGCCTTCCCCGTTCCCCTACCCGATTTCTACGCAGGAAAGATGGATGCTGATCCACAAACGGTTTGTTTGGGTGAGACACTCGACTTCAGTGACCTGTCTTATAACGATAATATCGATCCGACCGGAGGCAAACCGAACTACCGCGTTCAGTTAGTCCTCACGTGGAACGAGAGCGACCAATCCAAAGATTCGACTTTAATCAACGCAACCAGTTTAGATGAATACTTGAATACATTTGGAACTTTTACATGGACACCGAACAAACCCGGCACTTACACCATCATTAGACGGGCGGCAGATAGTCTGTGTCATACCGAATTTATTCCATCGGAGGGCAGTATCCCCGTGTTGGTTCCGGATACGGTTAAACCCGGTGAGATTGAGTATACAGGAGAGGATACACTATGCTACTCGGGCGGAACCATCCAAATCAACAATAAAGAAGAGGCTAAATCGGAGGGTTCAACGATTCATTACCTTTGGCGTATAGGTTCTAATAAACTCTCGAACGAAATGGGTTCATCGTTAACCTATACTTTGACCCAAGCCGGCACGTATACTTTCAACCGCTATGCTTATAACGACGATTGTGGAAGCGAAGACGACGCTAAGCCGGCAAAAGGAAAAGTGACAATTACCGTATTAGAAGAATTCAAGGCAGGAGAGATAACCGGCACGAAGGAGTTCTCTATCTGCGACCCTGCAGATATCATCTCCATCGTCGGAACGATCAATGCCACTGCCGCTACGGGTGGCGATAATAAGATTGGTTACCAATGGTATATGATTGCGGGCAGCACAACAACGCCTATTGAGGGAGCGACCGAACAGAACTTGACATTGAGCAAAGTGGAGGATAAGTTGTCCTTTGAGTTTGATAAGACCTATTCCTTCTTCCGCATGGTGAACGACACGATGTGCCAAACGACACCTATCTCGTCAAAGGATACGGTGGTTGTCACCGTTTATCCTGAATTCACACCAGGAGATATAACTAAAATTCCAACCTATAGCATTTGTTTTGAGAAGGAGCACAAAGTAAACATTCCGAATGCCACGCCTGCCGGTTATGGTACTCAGCCGCACTATTATTATTGGACAGTTAATGGCGATACGATTAACAACGCTACGAATTCGTCATTGGAATATACTCTTCCCAAACCCGGTAAATACATCTTCAAACGTTATGCTTATACCGAGAACTGCGGGACAAAAGCGGCAGCAACGGTAGATACCATTATTCTGTTGGCACCTTTCGACCCCGGAACAATCAATAACGGCGACACCAGTACCATCATCGCCTGCTCCGTAGAGGATGCTTTAGACCAAGTAGGAATCATTCAGGGTACAAAGGCTACCGGAGGTGATGAGACTTATGTTTATCAGTGGAGCATGAATCTTAATGGAGCGACGAATGCTCTCAACAGAGAAAATGGACACCCAGAAGGAGAAAGCAAAGACCTTGATCTATCCAAACTGGGTTTGCAAGCGGGAAACGAGTATGTCTTCACGCGTTATGTCTTCGACGAGCAATGCGTTCAACAATCTGACTATTGTTGGAGTAAAGGACAAGTGACCCTTATCATTTATTCCGACGTTACCCCCGGACAGATTAATAACCAAACCATCGATAAGACCTGTTTACAACGCAGTAAGACGGATAAGATAGAAGTATCCATTGCTTCCGTTGCACCCGCCCACGCAGAAAAAGGTGATATTGTCTATCAATGGTACTTAGAGATGGATGGTCAAACCACCCTGTTGGAAAGCAACGAAACCTTGGCTTACACCATTCATTTACCCCAAACGATGCATGGTGTCACGACCTACACGTTCTACCGCAAGGCTCATAACCGCGATTGCAGCGATGAGGTTCAAGCGATAGGCAAGACCGTTGTTAATGTGAGTTATGCCGAAGAAATACAACAAACCATCGACCTGTGCGAGTCACAGTTTAATAATGGCAAATATGTTTATTCCTATCCCAATAAGGAAGAGGCTCGTATCACGCACACGTTCACGCAAGATAATTTAGCCCCGTGGACGTTCAATGATCCGGTGGAGGCGGATTGTCAACCGCGAATAACCATAACCCCCAACTTCCTACCCTCACCTAAGATTAAAACGGATAATGTAGCCGAAGTCTGCCAGGACGGAGAGGACGGAACGCTCTCCCTTTACTTCCAAATGACAGCCGGTTCGGCCAATATGTACAGCATTGAACTGAGCGATGGACTCAAACCCTATTTTGAGAACCAATCGTACATCACGGGCACTATGCCGCTTGTCAGTGCCGGTGAACCCGGGGTGATCACCCTTCAATGCAAACGAATCGGTTTCTTAGGCGGCGAAAAGATCATGTACCTCCAAGTGGGCATGTCCTCCGAGGAAGAGGGACAGTCATCGTGCTTCAGTACGGCATCCCAGATCACGCTGAATGTTACCCAAGGCGGATATATCTACACTAAGTACGATAAAGTGCTCTATATTGACAACAACCCCAAGAAAGAAACCGATCCTAAGTTCATTGGTTATCAGTGGTATAAGAACGGATTGCCGGTGGAAGGAGCTACCGGTCAGTACTATGACGAGGAAGGTGCCATCCTCATGGGTAGTTACTTTGCGGACCTAACCTATCTGGAGAATGGCAGGGAGGCTGTCCTTCGTACTTGCACCCTCCAAATGCCTGTTGAAAGCCAAAGCAGACGTGCTGCTCAAGCACCCAATGCCGACAAACGACTGGAGCAAGGGCGTATCATTATTCATCGAGGGGATAACCAATACGATATATTCGGAACAAAATTAGGTAATGAGTGATAAACAGGAGACACGATTATGAAAAAGATTATTTTAGCAACTATTCTTATTGCAGTCGGCGTACAACTGATGGCACGCCAATATCCTGATTCCGTTCGTCAAGCCGATGCAGAACAAGCGCGTATATACAAAGGTCTGAGTTTCGAACTCAGTGGAGGATTAGGAGCAAGTCGAATTGATTTCCAGCATTGGGGACAAAAGGGTAATGACGCCTTCCTATTCAATGGATTAAGTAATAAAGTATCGTTCCCCAGCGGCAACGCAGCCTTCGGGATGACCTATTACTTCGTTCCCGTCTTCGGTTTGGGAACAGGATTGGAGTTCTCTTCCTATTCGTCCAAAACGACGTTCACCCAACCGTGGACCATCAACGGCACCGATCCCTACGGGGACGATTATATTCAAACCCTTACCACCAATGCCACCGAACAGGAGAACATCTACCTGCTCGAAATACCTATCGGCCTGCACTTCCGTACGATGGGCGAAGGTAAACGCGTTGGTTTCATCGGGGCCTTCGGGGTTAAGTTCGGTTTGCCGATACTGAGCACCTATAAGCAGCCCAATGCCGCACAGCTCACCAACACCGTTTATTACCCCATTTATGACCTTCAGATTCACGACATCCCGACCGTCATAGAGAACGGTGCCGTTCAACCCTACTCCGGTTCGTTCGGTACGTTAGTGAACAGGGACTACTCGCGTACGATGGCATTGTTCAACTATGCCGGTTTTGCCCAAGCGGGTGTTCTGTTTCAACTCAGCCAACGTGTGGACATGAGCGTTTCCGCTTTCGCCACCTATTATATCAATGATGTAGTGGCAAAACACGGCTACGAAGCCCTTTCGTTCGGTTCGGCTCTGCCCGAAGGCGAGTATCCTACAGAACTGAGCAACGTGCGAAAAGAAGAGGGTCTGATCAACAGCAATGCCGTTTCGTCCGTTCATCCGTGGAACGTAGGTCTGAAAATCGGCTTCCATTTCAACACCGGTAAGACCGAGGCGCAGCGCGCTTACGACAAACAGATGCGCGAGGAGCGTCGTGCCGCCCGTTTGGCTGCCGAACAGGCACGTCTCGAAGCGGAAGAGGCCGAACGCCGTCGTTTAGACAGTCTGCAAGCCATTCAGGATAGCCTAAACGCCCTCATTCCCGAGCCCGAACCGGAACCCGAACCCGAGCCCGAACCGATTATTGTTCCCGTTCGCGAATGTGACTGCATTGATACCGTTTATATCGTTGTTCACGACACCGTTCATATCGTTGTTCACGACACCGTTTATATCCGTGATATGGTAGAACCCACTCCCGTCGTTGTTCCCGTAACCAACGCCGTAGAACAGATTAACGAGGTCATGGAAAAGAGTATCATCTGGTTTGACCTTGATTCCGATAAACCCATTTTGGAACCAAAAGATATCCTTATCCATATCGCCGCTATTCTCAAAGCGCACCCGCAACAAAAAGTCTATGTTAACGGTCATTCCTGCTCACTCGGCAAACCCGCCTATAATATGAATTTGGCCCTGCGTCGCGCTAATGCGGTAGCAAACCAACTCATCGCTTTGGGCGTAGCCAAAGAGC
This sequence comes from Paludibacteraceae bacterium, assembly GCA_045599545.1. GTDB lineage: Bacteria > Bacteroidota > Bacteroidia > Bacteroidales > Paludibacteraceae > Colicola. The sequence goes on from JAZRWG010000023.1 coordinate 5,835, forward strand.
AACTCATCGTACAAACGAAGGGTGCTAATGAACCTTTCCGTTTCAACGGAAGCCATACCTTGGAGAAAGACCGCCGTGTAGAAATCATCCCCGTTGAAACAGCAGAGGAGCCATCGGTAGCGGCACCCGTAGAAAAAGCGGAGGCAAAGCCACAACCTGCAAACGAAGCAAAGCCACAACCGACAACCGAGAAACGAACGGTAGTGATTCAAGCCGGCGATCGCTTGTCGAAGTTTGCCCGCCAGTATTACGGCAACACCGATGATTGGCAAATCATCTACAAGGCCAATCGGGATGTCATCTCCAACCCGAATGTACTCCCCGTTGGCAAAACCATCGTTATTCCGTAATAACAATAAGAAATCAAAAATCACAAATCAAAAATAAAAAAACGATTATGCAACAAATCAAACTGAAAAAGGGTTTGGACATCCCTATGGAGGGAAAGGCAGCGCTGACGATAGGCAGCGTCAATCGCCCCACCGTCTATAAGATTGTTCCGGACCACTACGCCGGTCTGACACCCAAGTTGGACGTCAGAGAAGGCGACATCGTGAAAGCGGGTTCCCCCCTCTTCCACGACAAACAGTTTGCTGAGATGATCGTTACCTCCCCCGTCAGCGGTAAGGTTGTAGAGATCAACCGCGGCGAGAGACGCAAGGTAATGTACATCGGCATCGAGGCCGACACGAAGACCGAGTATGCCGCTTTCGATCTCAAGCAAGACACCAAGGCCTTGCTGCTGCAGTCGGGTCTGTGGACCTACATCAAACAGCGTCCGTACGACTGCATCGCAATGCCCAGTAAACAACCCAAGGCGGTGTTCATCTCCACCTTTGATTCCGCTCCCCTGGCTCCCGACTATGGTTTCGTATTAGCGGGTAAGGGAAACCTCATCCAAGTGGGTATCAATGCGTTGAGTCAGATCGCTCCCGTATTCGTTGGTCTGAAAGCCGACAATAAGGTAGCCGACTTTGCCGCGCTGAAGAACTGCACGAAGTTCACGGTAGAGGGTCCCCACCCCGCCGGAAACGTAGGCGTACAGATCAATCACATCGCCCCCATCGCCAAAGGCGAGACGGTGTTCACGGTGAACATCCAAGATGTAGCCATCATCGGTAAATTCTTTACAAAAGGAATCGTGGACATGGAGCGCCTCGTAGCCCTGACGGGTGAGATGGCGTTTGACCCGCAATACTACCGCATGCTGCCCGGTATGCCCGTTTCGGCCATCACACGCTGCAACGTGCGCAAGGACCGGACAACCCGTATCATCTGCGGCAATGTGCTGAGCGGTAATCAGATCGAAGCCGACGAGACGCTGTGCTATCGTTGCAACCAAGTGTCGATCCTGGCCGAAGGAACGGAGAAACACGAGTTCATGGGATGGCTGCTGCCCCGTTTCTTGGATTTCAACGCCAAGAACACGGATCCGGCTAAGTTCATGGACAACGGTATCATGCGTTGGCTCTTTGGTCCGAAGCACTATAACTGGGACGCCCGCGTGAAGGGCGGTCGCCGTGCAATCATCGTAAGCGGCGAGTACGAGAAAGTGTTCCCCATGGATATCTATCCCGAGCAACTGATTAAGGCTATGATTGCCGGTAACATCGACAAGATGGAGCAACTCGGAGCCTATGAGGTAGCCCCGGAAGACTTTGCGTTATGCGAATATATCTGCACCTCCAAGATGCCGCTGCAAGCCATCGTGAAGGAGGCATTGACTAACTTAAAGAAGGAGATTGAGTGATGGAAAAGTTTTATCAGATATGGAAGAAGTTCGGTAAGAACTTCGAAGAAGGCGGTAAACTCAGCAAACTGAGCAGTTTCTACGACGCCTTTGATACGTTCCTTTTCACTCCGAGCACGACCGCCCGTAAGATTGGGAGTCAGATACATGACGGAAACGACAGTAAGCGCACGATGATCCTCGTGGTGCTGGCGCTCGTTCCGGCATTGCTGTTCGGTATGTTCAATGTAGGTTATCAGCACTTCCTCGCCACGGGCGAGATTGTGAAAGGTGCGATGACTTGCGCTTTGTTCTGGAAAGCGTTTGCTTTCGGTCTGTTGGCTGTATTGCCTTATATCATCGTATCCTACCTCGTTGGTTTGGGTATTGAGTTTGTTGTAGCTCAAATCAAGCACGAAGAGGTAGCCGAAGGTTTCCTTGTAACTGGTTTTATTATCCCGCTGATTGTGCCCATTGATACGCCGTTATGGATGGTAGCAATTGCTACGGCTTTTGCCGTTATCTTTGCCAAAGAGGTATTTGGCGGTACGGGATATAACATCTTCAACGTAGCGCTCATCACGCGTGCGTTCTTGTTCTTCGCCTACCCCACCCACATGACGGGTGATAAGTTCGTGAGAACGGACGGCACTTGGGGCTGGGATAAGGGTCAAGCCCTGGTGGACGGTTTCACGGGTGCTACCCCACTCACCCAACTCAGTACGGCGGAGACGGCTACCCACACGATGACCGACACACTCGGTAACCCGATTGGGTTCTGGGATGCAGTGAACGGTCTGATCCCTGGCAGCGTAGGTGAGACCTGTATCTGGGCGATCTTGATTGGCGCACTATTGCTGCTCATGACGGGAGTGGCTTCCTGGAAGACGATGCTGTCTATCTTTGTGGGCGGCGGTTTGGTTGCGTTCCTATTCAACATCGGTGGTGTAGATAACGCGGCAGCTAATACGCCTTGGTATATGCACCTCGTACTCGGCGGTTTTGCCTTCGGTGCTGTGTTTATGGCAACCGACCCTGTGACCTCCGCTCGTACGGAAGTAGGCAAATGGATATATGGTTTCCTCATTGGTGCAATGGCGATCGTGATTCGCGTTCTCAACCCGGGTTATCCGGAAGGCATGATGCTCAGTATCCTGCTCATGAACGCGTTCGCTCCGCTGATTGACTGGTGCGTTATTCGAGTTAACATTAATAAACGTTTAAAAAGAGCATAACTATGGCAAAGCAATATGTATGTAAAGTGTGTGGATACGTCCACACCGGAGATAAGGCTCCCGATGTCTGCCCGCAATGCAGCCAAACGAACTGCTTTGAAGAGAAAAAGACGAAGCGTTTCTCCACCGATTCGAATGTTTATACCATCGTTTATGCAACGGTTATTGTTGTTATTGTAGCCGTGCTGCTCAGTCTGGTGCATAGTGGTCTGAAGCCCATGCACGACAAGAACACGCTCATGGATAAACAGAAACAGATCCTCGTAGCCCTCAACCAAGACATCACGATAGGCGATCCGTCCGAAACGTATGCCCAACTGGTAGAGGAGAAGCAAGAGGGTGATCTGACGTACTATGTAGCCTCCATTGATGGGGCTAAGAAGATTGTGATTCCGTTAAAGGGTCAGGGTCTTTGGGGTGCCATCTGGGGATATGTAGCACTGAACTGCGACCGCAACACCATTTACGGAATCAACTTCGGTCACGAAGGAGAGACTCCGGGTTTAGGTGGTGAGATCGTGACGGAGAACTTCCGTTCCCGTTTCTTTGGTAAACATATTAAGGACGCTGAAGGCAACTTGCGCTCGGTAGCCGTTCTGAAGGTGGGCAAAGCCGCTCCGGAAGGACAAGAGCAAGTAGACGCTTGGGCCGGTGCGACGATCACCTCCACGGGTGTGAACGATATGTTATATAATTGTTTAAACCAATACAAAGCCGTCCTCGAGCACAAGTGCTGTGGCCAATGCCAAGCACCAACGGAAGAGGGTTGCTGTGAAGAAAAGGAGGAATAATTATGGCACTTGCACAAAAAACAAAAGAGGCCTTTTTAGGTCCGTTGAATATCAACAACCCCGTCTTGGTGCAGATCTTGGGTATCTGTTCGGCACTGGCCGTTACGGTTCAACTCAAGCCCGCCCTGGTAATGGGTATATCGGTGACGATCATCGTGGCCCTCTCGAATGTCGTCATTTCGCTGATTCGTAAGTCGATTCCAATGCGTATCCGTATCATCGTTCAACTGGTGGTAGTGGCGGCGTTGGTAACGATTGTGAGCGAGGTACTGAAAGCGTTTGCCTACGACGTGGCCATGCAGTTGAGTGTGTATATCGGTTTGATCATCACCAACTGTATCCTCATGGGGCGTTTGGAAGCTTTCGCAATGACCAATAACGTGAAGGACAGTCTGATGGACGGTCTGGGTAACGGATTCGGTTATGCGTGGATATTAGTCGTTGTAGCGTTCGTTCGCGAACTGCTCGGTAGCGGTAAGTTGCTCGGTTATCAAATCATCCCCGACAGTTGGTATGTTGCCAACGGCGGATGCTATGAGAACTGCGGCATGATGCTCATGCCCGCTATGGCATTGATTTTAGTAGGATGTGTAATCTGGGCTCACCGCTCACTTAATGAGGAGAAGAAATAATGGAACATGCACTTAGTTTATTCGTTCGCACCATTTTTGCGGACAATATGATTTTCGCTTTCTTCCTGGGTATGTGCTCTTTCTTGGCCGTATCCAAGGACGTTAAGACGAGTTTAGGTCTGGGCGTAGCGGTTATCTTCGTTCAAACGATAACGCTGCCGATTAACTACCTGCTACAAACGCAAGTACTGGAACCGCTGGGACTGGGTTACCTCAGTTTCATCCTGTTCATCGCCGTGATTGCCGCCATCACTCAACTGGTGGAGATGATCGTGGAGAAAGTCAGCCCGTCGCTGTACGCTACGCTGGGTATCTTCCTGCCGCTGATTGCTGTGAACTGCGCCATCATGGGTGGTTCGCTGTTTATGCAACAACGCGTAGGCCTCGATCCCGAGAACGTAAAGGCCATTGCCAATATAGGCGACGCCTTTGCTTTCGCAATCGGTAGCGGTTTAGGTTGGATGCTGGCAATCGTTTGTTTGGCCGGTATTCGCGAGAAGATGGAATATAATGATGTACCGAAGCCGCTGCAAGGAATCGGTATTACATTTATCACCGTAGGTCTGATGGCCATGGCTTTCATGTGCTTCAGCGGACTGAATATTTAAGGAGGACAAGATTATGGATATAACAGCTATTTTATATGCAGTAGGGGTCTTCTTAGCGGTGATCCTGCTACTCGTTATCGTTCTGCTGGTAGCCAAGCGTTACCTCGTTGCCAGCGGAGATGTAAAAGTGACCATTAACGGTGACAAACAGTATAACATCCCTGCCGGCGGCACGCTGCTCAGCTCGCTCGGCGAAGCGGGTGTACACCTGCCCTCCGCTTGCGGTGGTAAGGGGTCTTGCGGTCAATGTAAGTGCCAAGTGCTGGACGGCGGTGGCGAGATACTGCCCACCGAGACCGTTCATTTCAGCCGTAAACAACAGAAAGACCACTGGCGCTTAGGTTGTCAAGTAAAAGTGAAGAACGACCTCGAACTCAAGATTAACGAGTCCATACTCGGTGTCAAAGAGTGGGAATGTGAGGTGATCTCGAATAAGAACGTGGCTACGTTCATTAAGGAGTTCAAGGTTAAGCTGCCCGCAGGCGAACATATGGACTTTGAGCCGGGTAGTTACGCACAGATTCGTATTCCGGCTTATGATATTGACTACGACCGCGATATGGATAAGAGTCTGATCGGCGATCTGTACTTGCCCGCTTGGCAAAAGTTCGGTCTGTTTGGACTCAAACAGAAGAACACCGAGCCTACCATTCGTGCGTACTCGATGGCTAACTATCCGGACGAAGGTGATATCATCACGCTGACCGTTCGTATTGCTACCCCGCCCTTCAAACCCAAAGAGCAATGTCCTAACGGACCCGAGTTCATGGATGTACCGTGCGGTATAGCTTCGACCTATATCTTCTCGCTCAAACCGGGGGATAAGGTGATGATGAGTGGTCCTTACGGTGAGTTCCGTCCCGTTTATGACAGCGGTAAGGAGATGATCTGGGTTGGTGGTGGTGCCGGTATGGCTCCGCTGCGTGCGCAGATTATGCATATGCTCAAGACGCGCCAATGCCGCGACCGCGAGATGCACTATTTCTATGGTGCTCGTGCGATTGATGAGGTCTTCTTCCTGGAGGACTTCCTGGCGTTGGAGAAGGAGTTCAAGAACTTCCATTTCCACCTGGCATTGGACCGTCCGGATCCCAAGGCCGACAGCTTAGGAATCAAATATACGGCGGGCTTCATTGCTCCTGTGATGGGCGACACCTATCTCAAACAGCATGAGAACCCCGAGGATGTGGAATACTACCTCTGCGGTCCTCCGATGATGAGTAAGACGGTGATTGACCTGCTCCACTCATTAGGAGTCGCTGACGAGGATATTCGTTACGATAACTTCGGAGCATAAATAATTTTAAGGAACGCGTGCGTGTGTGCGCGTTCCTTATTAAAACTTAGGCGACAGGATACAGGCTATAGGCAACAGGTGATAGGTATGAAAATCGGCATTTACGGTGGTAGTTTTAACCCCGTACATTTTGGACATTTGGGATTGGTTAAGTGGGTTATTGACCACACGGATTTAGACCAAATATGGATGCTCGTAAGCCCCAATAACCCCCTCAAAGACAGTAACATATTGAGCGGAGAGGCAGAAAGGCTGAGAGGACTTCGTCAGGCTCTACAAAACCTACACGACGAGCGCATTATCGCGTCCGATTTTGAGTTCTCCTTACCCCGCCCTTCCTATAGTGCTGCGACGCTCAAAAAACTGCGCGAGACGTATCCCGAACACGAGTTTGTACTTATTATCGGTGAGGATAATTGGGAGATTTTTGATCAATGGAGAGATTATGAGGAAATACTCGCTCATCATACCCTCTTTATCTATCCTCGTCATCATCTTTCAGCAAGCGCAGCGAGCGGTCCTACAGTGAAACGGTCTTTCAGCGCAGCGGTCCTTCAGCCGAAGGCGGTCTTTCTGAAAGACGCTCCGTACTTCGATGTGTCATCGACAGAAATTAGGGAAAAAGGAAAATAAATTTGCATATATCAGGAAAAAGTTGTAATTTTGCAGCCGTAATCGTTCCGCCAAACGTAAAGTCGCTCCGGCGACACCGATAAATACCATCGCTCACTACATAACTCATAGATAATGATACAAAAGCACAATAATACAGAATTGGCAAGTATTCAACAAGCGGTTAATACTATCAAAACGGCCATCCTACAAAGTCAGGCACGTGCAGCCCAATCGGTCAATCAAGAGCAATTAGCCCTATATTACGGCATTGGTCGATTTATATCTGCTAACACGCGCAATAAGAATTGGGGACAAGGGATGATAGAAAAAATCAGTTTGCGATTACGTCAAGAACTGCCTGGTTTGCGCGGTTTTGGCGTTCGACACCTAAAAAACATGCGTTCCTTTTATGAAGAATGGAGCATGCTTGAACCCAATTCGGCAATTGCGATTGCCGAATTGGATAAAGAGTCGGCAATCGCGATTGCCGAATTAGAAGAAAGCACTGAAAATCAGCCACTTACAATTCGCCAATTGCGATTGACGAATTTGCCTGATTTCCCGATGGCCGAGTTCTTTAGCATCAGTTTTACTCATCATATCCGTATTCTTGAGAACGCAAAAGATTTAGATGAACGTCTTTTCTATATTCGTTATTGTCATAACTATAAGCCGACAACGGACAGTGTAAAAGATTTGATTAAGAAACAGGCTCCGTATTATCATCAAGATGCATTGCCAAACAATTTCCTTACTACGATGCCTGATTATAAACAGGCTTATCGTGCTATACAGATGTTTAAGGACGAATATTTGCTTGATTTTATCAATGTGGAGGAATTGGGGGTGCATGACGAAGACATTGACGAGCGGGTTATTGAGCAGAGCATCGTACATAATGTTAAGAACTTCATTATGACATTTGGAAAAGGCTTTACATTTTGTGGGAATCAAGTTCATTATGATAAATTGGGTCATGATCATTGGGTCGATTTGCTCTTTTTCAATCGAGACTTGCAACGTTTAGTTGTTTTTGAGTTGAAGAACGGACCTTTCAAAGTGGCATATTTGGCGCAATTAAGTTCGTATTTGCGTATTTTGAATGACGATGATAAGCGTTTGAACGAGAAGGAACCTGTGGGAATTATTCTGTGTAAAAGTGCAGACAAGGCTTATGTGGAGTATGTTATGCAAGATTTTCGCCAACCAATGGGTGTTGCAACCTACAAGACGGCAGAAGAGATAGATGAAGAGGTACTTCGTGTTCTTCCACCCAAGGAGCAGTTACAAGCATTGTTAGAACAATAATCGTTCCGCCAAACATAAAGTCGCTCCGGCGACACCGATAAATACCATCGCTCACCGATGGAAAACAGTGAGGACAGATAGAAAATAGAAAACTATGGCAAAATATATAACTACAAATAGTGAAGGTAATTCTTTAGAGGTAACAGAGTTAGAGTTAGAGAATCATAAGATTCGTGTTGCTTGGGATGATGCTCATCGTACTTTTTATTTCTCGGTAGTGGATGTCGTGGGAGTGCTTACAGAGCAAGATGAGCATCGCTCCGCTGCAAAGTATTGGAGCGTGTTAAAAGTGCGTTTGCAGGCAGAAGGAAGTGAACTGCCTACAAATTGTAGTCAGTTGAAAATGATGGCGGAAGATGGAAAAATGCGACTTACAGATGTTGCTGATAAAGAGCAACTATTCCGCATTATTCAATCCATTCCGAGTAAGAAGGCGGAACCTATTAAGCAGTGGTTGGCAAAGGTTGGCGCCCATCGCATAGATCAGATACAAGACCCCGAGTTGGGTATTGACCAAGCTATTGCTGATTATCGACGTTTAGGTCATGACGAAGCGTGGATAAATCAACGCATTAAAACGATTGAAGTTCGCAAGAAACTGACAGACGAATGGAAGGATAGAGGACTTAATGAACATGATCACTTTGCGTTATTAACCAATCTGATGTATAAAACTTGGAGTGGTTTTACGAAAGCAGAGTATATGAATTATAAAGGCCTTCATAAGGAGAATCTAAGGGACAATATGACGGACGTAGAGTTGCTGTTGAATGCGTTGGCAGAAGCTTCGGCAACCCAACTGAGTAAGAAACAAAAGCCAAAGGGATTGATAGAGAATGCGCAAGTGGCACAAAAAGGAGCAACCATTGCTCGCAATGCGCGTGAGAATTTAGAAGCAGAATTAGGAGAATCTGTTATTTCTCCTAAAAAAGCCATTGATATCGCCACTCCGAAAGACGAACTTCCCTTCCCAAAGAAGGA
>JAZRWG010000024.1:0-6880 GCA_045599545.1 Paludibacteraceae bacterium
TGGTATAAGGCATGGAACGTGGACGAGAAGTCACCCATGTACGTAAAACCCGAAAACAGAGTCCAAGTTTGGTAATATGAAATTCTACATCGAGACATACGGTTGCCAGATGAACGTGGCGGACTCCGAAGTGGTGGCTGCTGTCATGCAGACCACTGAGGCCGAACTGACCGACAACCTCCACGAGGCGGACATCATTATTCTCAATACCTGTTCCATCCGGGACAAGGCCGAACAAACTGTTCAGCACCGCCTACAAGAGATACAAGCGATCAATAGGCGACAGGCGACAGGCAGAGAGGCGGAAAGGCGGAGAGGCGGAAAGGTAATCTACGGAGTCATTGGTTGCATGGCGGAGCGAATGGGACAGGAGTTAATCGATAAGTGGAAGGTGGATTTTGTGGCGGGACCCGATGCGTACTTGGATATTCCTAACCTACTCGCCCAAGCCCTCAACGGACAGAAAGCCATCAATATAGACCTGAGCACCACCGAGACGTATAGTCATATCCTGCCCTCCCGCATAGGAAAGTCTATTTCGGGATTTGTCAGTATCATGCGGGGCTGCAATAACTTCTGCTCCTATTGCGTGGTGCCCTACACCCGCGGTCGCGAACGCAGTCGCGATGTGGAGAGTATCCTCAACGAGGTACACGACCTCGAAGAGAAGGGATATAAGGAAGTCACGCTCCTCGGACAGAACGTCAACTCCTATTGCTATAAGGCTCAGGACGGTTCGGTCACCGATTTTGCCGATCTACTCGACATCGTAGCCACAGCCGTTCCCTCGATGCGTGTGCGTTTCACCACCTCCAACCCCGAGGATATGGTGGATAAAACGCTTGAGGTGATGGCCAAACACGATAACCTGTGTAAGTTCATTCACTTGCCCGTACAAAGCGGGAGCGATAAGATTCTCAAACTCATGAATCGCAAATATACGCGCGCGCAATATATGGATAGGATAGCGGCTATTCGTCGTATCCTGCCTACGGCTGCCATCGGAACGGATGTGTTCTGCGGTTTCCATGACGAGACGTTGGAGGACCACGCCCTCACGCTTAGTCTAATGCGCGAGGTAGGTTTCGATACTGCTTTTATGTTCAAGTACAGCGAGCGTCCGGGAACGTATGCTCAGAAACATCTGCCCGATAATATAGCCGAGGAAGAGAAAATACGTCGCCTCAATGAGATCATTGCGTTGCAAAACGAACTAAGTCTACAATCCAACCAACGCGAGGTGGGAAAAACGGTCGAAGTACTTGTGGAAGGTATCTCCAAACGCAGTCCCAATGAGGTCTTTGGGCGCACCGAACAGTACAAGACGGTGGTCTTTCCGAGGGGAGAAGTGAGGATAGGACAATTGGTCAACGTGTACATTTTAGAGGCCTCTGCCGCCACGTTACGGGGAAAAATCACCGAAAAATAGGGAAAAATGCAAATAAATTGCTTTTTTTCGCGAAAAAATTTGCACATGTCAAAAAAAAGCAGTACTTTTGCACTCGAAAACAAATAAATTTTCATAGTTAAGGTTTAGGTTTTTTGCAACAGGTGGCTGTGAAGTCCCCTGTTGTTTTTAAACATTATGCAACACGACATGACCAATCAGACGAATAATATCACCTTTGAGGAGGACAAAATAATTGATTTTTCCTCCGTTGAAGAAGCCCGAAAGGCTTTCATTGCGAGTGAGATTTTTACCCGCAAGTACTAACTTTAAACTTAAAGACATAAAATGGCTACAACTTACATGACTGCAGAAGGACTGCAGAAACTTAAAGACGAATTACAATTTTTGGAGGGGACGGAGCGTCCCCGCGTTATTGCTGCTATTGCGGAGGCGCGCGATAAGGGAGACCTGAGTGAGAACGCAGAGTACGACGCCGCCAAGGAGGAGCAAGGAGTATTAGAGAGCAAGATTGCTCTGCTAAAGGGGAAAATCATGGATGCCCGCGTGATTGACGAGACGGACATTAAGACCGATGAGGTGCAAATCCTCACCAAGGTGCGCGTGCGCAATAAGCGCAACGGAGCCGAGAAGGTGTACCAACTCGTGACCGAAGGCGAAGCCAACTTAGCCGAGGGCAAGATTGCCGTTACCACCCCCATCGCCAAGGGACTGATGGGTAAGAAAGTGGGCGAGGTAGCACAAGTGAGCGTTCCCGCCGGTATTATGGAGTTTGAAATCCTGGAGATAAGTTTGTAACGGGTTTAACAAGTTTAACGGGTTTAACAGGTTTAACAGGTTTAATTATGACTATTTTTACTAAAATCATCAACGGAGAGATTCCGAGTTTCAAGGTAGCGGAAGACGACCGCTTTTATGCCTTTTTGGATATCAACCCTTTGACCAAGGGACATACACTGGTCATTCCCAAACTGCCCGAACCGGAAGCCGATTATATCTTTGATTTGGACGATAACCTGCTGGCGGACATGATGGTGTTCGCTAAGATGGTGGCCGTCGGCATCAAGAAAGCTACCGACTGCAAGCGCGTCGGTGTAGCCGTTCTCGGGATGGAAGTCAACCACGTGCACATTCACCTCGTACCCATGAACAGCGAAAAGGATATGCTCTTTACCAATCCTAAGCTATCGCTGCCTACGGACGAGATGTGCCAAATCGCAAACTCTATCGCTCAAGCTATCGAAAATGCCTGAATACAACGAAGAAAACATTGTCCATCTGGACGACCGAGAGCACATCCGTCGCCGCCCCGGTATGTATATCGGTAAATTAGGAGACGGAACGCACTCCGATGACGGTATCTATGTCCTCATTAAGGAAACGATTGATAACTCCATCGACGAGTTCCGCATGGGCGAAGGTAAGGTCATTGAAGTCACCATAGATAACGGACGCGTACGCGTACGCGATTACGGACGCGGCATACCCTTAGGTAAACTCGTGGAAGCCGTTTCTATTCTTAATACCGGCGGTAAGTACGACAGCAAAGCCTTCAAGAAATCCGTCGGTCTGAACGGCGTGGGAACGAAAGCGGTCAACGCACTATCTTCTGATTTTGCGGTGCAGTCTTTCCGCGACGGCAAGACCCGTCGCGCCGAGTTCCATCAGGGACAACTGACCTCCGATACGGACGTGATTGATTATACCGGACCCGAGAAGCGGGGCACTATTGTGGAGTTCACGCCCGATGATAGTAAGGGGTTATTCGAGAACTACCATTTCCGCGACGATTATATCGAAACCATGCTACGCAATTATGCGTACCTCAATAGCGGTCTCACGCTCGTCTATAACGGGCAGAAGTTCATGTCCAAGAACGGACTCTTTGACCTGCTTACCGAGAACATGACCGTCAACCCGCTCTACCCTATCATTCATATTGTAGGCGAAGACATTGAGATCGCCCTCACGCACACCGACCAGCCGAACGACGAGTATTTCTCGTTCGTGAACGGTCAGCACACCATCCAGGGTGGAACGCACCAGGCGGCATACCGCGAAGCCATCGGGCGCACTATCAAGGAGTTCTATTCCAATAAGACCCTCGACTTAGCGGATATCCGTAACGGCGTGGTGGGAGCCATTGCCATCAACGTGGAGGAACCCGTCTTCGAGAGTCAGACCAAGGTTAAATTAGGTTCTAAGGATATGTCCCCTACGGGCGGACTGAGTGTGAATAAGTTCGTAGGTGACTTCGTCAAGGAGCAGCTCGATAACTACTTGCATAAGCACCCCGAAGTGACGGAAATCATGCTCCAAAAGATCCTTGATTCCGAGAAGGAGCGTAAGGCGATAGCGGGTGTGACGAAAGCCGCAAGGGAGCGCGCCAAGAAGAACTTGGTGAACAACCCCAAACTGCGCGATTGTCAGATTCACTATAACGACCCCAAACCCGTACGTTCCAGTAAGGACACGGACGATGATTTGAGGCAGGAGAGTGCTATTTTTATCACCGAGGGTCTGTCCGCTTCGGGTTCTATCACCAAGAGCCGCGATGTCCGCACGCAAGCCGTTTTCTCGCTGCGTGGTAAACCGCTCAATAGTTACGGGCTGAGCAAGACGGTGGTTTATGAGAACGAGGAGTTCAATTGCCTCCAGTCGGCACTTAATATTGAGGATGGCTTGGACGAGTTAAGATATAATAAAGTTATTATCGCTACCGATGCCGATGTGGACGGCATGCATATACGGTTGCTTATGCTCACTTTCTTCCTACAGTTCTTCCCCGATCTGGTGAAGAAAGGGCACGTCTATATCTTGCAAACGCCGCTTTTCCGTGTCAAGAACAAGCAGACCACCAAGTATTGCTATTCGGACGAGGAGCGTGAGAACGCGATTAACTCCATTAAGAATCCAGAGATCACGCGATTCAAAGGATTAGGTGAGATTTCGCCCGATGAGTTTAAGGAGTTTATCGGGGATGGTATTCGTTTGGACCAAGTCATGCTCCGCAAGGAGGATGCGGTCGGTCAGTTATTACAGTTCTATATGGGTAAGAACACGAACGAGCGTCAGAACTTCATTATTGATAACCTCCGCATCGAGGAGGATAAAGCGGACGGGGAGGTTTAGTTTATAGTTTAAAGTTTATGGTGGAGTTGATATTGTTTGTGGCGCTAGGTTTGGGCATCCTCATTGCCTTTGAAGTTCGTGCCCGCAAACAAGAGAAAGGCGGAGAGGCGGAAAGGCGAAAAGGCGGAGAGGCCCCCCTACCCCCGGACGACGGCTGTTGTGGATCCCACCTCGTTTGTGAGAGGGAGACGCTGTTGCAGACCAATGCCGAGGTTGTTTATTACGATGACGAGGAGTTGGATGCCTTTGCGGGCATAGCACCCGAGGACTATACGCAGGCGCAGCATGACGCCATTGCGGATGTTTTTCATACCTTGCAGGAGAAGGACGTACCCGGTTGGTGTCGCAGTCTACAGTTACGGCATATTGAGTTGCCTCTTGATTTAAGAGAGGAGGCGCTGCTCATCGTTCGCGAGCGGCGAGCTATAAAAGTGGAAAGTAAGAGTTACTAAAGCTAAAGCTAAAACCAACTACTAAAACTAAAATGTGCGATTTGAAAAAAATTTGTTACTAAAAATGCAAAAATAATTGACAATTTTTGAAGAAAAATTTGCACATGTCAAAAAAAAGTCGTACCTTTGCACCGGTTTTTGAGAACCGACATATTAATAAGACGGTAAACGGCATAATGGCACACCACAGCTTATGAAAAATTACAAGACATATTTTGTATTCTTCAATAAAGAATAACGCTATCTACCTTTTTAGGGGGTGGTGTTATTCTATTTTTTATCGTTTATCTTTGATGGATGATTGATTCTTGTTGTGGTGCAAAAAACGACCGTTTTTTCAAACATAAAAAGATACGCCTTTCTCGCGTATCTTTTTTTTATAGTTTCCCCACTCTCCGTATTTCTCCTAAGTACATATTTATATCTCCCCAATACGGAGTGTTCTCGTAGCGATGTTTCATCACTTTATAGTTGAGTTGTTTAAGAAAGGACATACGATTAACAGAGAAATCCTCGTCATGCTCTCTTGCATAATCCCTTAATGCACCGAAGCGTAAGGTGAGTTTGTCCACTTCTTCATTATATGCTTCTACCTCGCCTTCCGTGCAAGAACAATTCGCTATTACATAGTGAATCAAATCCGATTTTATCTGACACAAAAACGCTAACGAAGATGTCGAACTCCATTTGTGAAGTTCCCATCCCAAAATTTGCTCTATGATTTCGTTTGTACTCATATTTTCACTATCCTAAAAAACGGTCGTTTTTTCGAACATAGTATTTCCCTTTTCCTTAAATACAGTCCTGCTGAGACTTAAATCCGGCGAAGTGATCTTTGAAATAGTGATATTACCGTAAAAAAGCAAATATTTTTGCGATTTATTGCAAATTATTTGCACATGTGGAATAATTTTTGTACTTTTGCAGCGCGAAACTGCAAAACAATAAAAAACTACGACTATGGCACAAAAAGAGAAGCAAGAAGAGAAGAAGTTGAATCCAGTTTATGAATACTTGATGAAACTTAGAGGACACGTGTTTGTTAATGACCCAATGCTGCTGGTGTAGTATGCGATACTTAATAGACACCAATATCTTCATTTACATGATGGTGGAACCGGACAAATTAAGTTCGGATGTTGATGCTATCTTAAGAGATTATGACAATGTACTTTATATGAGTATAGAGTCTCTCAAAGAATTGGTGTTGGCCTATCGAAATAAAGGGTTGTGGGCAAATGTTTGGAACTCGGAAGTCGAAATGGTTCAAAGCATTAAAGAGAGCAGTATAGTTCTTGTTCCTATAAAATATGAGCACATACAGACTTATTCCAAAATGATCTTGAATGAGCCCCAGGGGCACAAAGATCCATCCGATCATATTATTATTGCTCAAGCATTAACAGAGAAGATGCCTCTTATTTCAAGTGATAGTCGTTTTGAATTTTATCGATCTCAAGGATTAGATTTCGTTTTTAATAAGAAGTAGTTTTTTACAAATATTTTTCAAGCGGTAATATCGTTAGCGATATTGCCGCTTTTTTATGCGTGTAAATCCACCGCTCCTCCTCCGCTTCGGTTACCATAGCACTTCGGTGGATGTAAGTAGGGTGAAAGGTGTATCAACAACGTTACCTGCCCGCATGGTTGTCCCGATGAAACGGGAAAACGTATCTAGGGAAAGGGTGATACAATACCGAAGGGTTGCAGAAGGATTGGGAAAGAAAACAAACATAATCCGCCCCCGCGCGTAGATATAAATAAGGAATAGAAACAATTATAACGATAATAATAACTGAAAGATATGGCAAAAGACACAGAAATAGTACCAAAGACTCCTATGATACTTGATGTAGAGCAAGTAAGGGGAAAGATTTACATCGTACAT
>JAZRWG010000025.1:0-22611 GCA_045599545.1 Paludibacteraceae bacterium
CAAGCAATCGACGTTCTCAAAGTCGGGACGCTTGCCCACAATAGCTTCGATGCCGTTAAGCACCTCTATGTTCGAGTTACTCAGATTATCTACTATCGTAACCTCGTAGCCGCTCTGCATGAGTTCGACTACAGTATGCGAACCTATATAGCCGGTTCCACCGGTGACCAAGATGCGTGACATAGTGATTTGTGATTGGTGATTGGTGATTAGAAGAGTTTGGAGGGATAGACGCCTTTCTTAACAAGTTCGTTGAGTTTCATGACCACTTGCGGACGGTCCTCGGCGTAGGTAACGCCAAACCAGTGACTGGGTGTGTCGAGCACCTCGCAAGTCACTTTGCCGGCCTTAATGAGGTCATTGACCACGGTAGGGATATAAATCTCCTTCTTCATCTCTTGGCCGAACTGAGTAAGGAAGTCCATAAAAGCGGTCTCGGAATAATCGAAATACTCGGGCGTGAAGCCCCACATATTCATGCTCACGGGGGTGTTCAGCGGGATGAGCACATCCTCGCCCTGTTCGTTCTTATACATAATGACGTTACCCACCTCCTCGATATTGGTACACTCGACCACGTCGGTGAGTTGTCCCTTTTCGTTCGTTTGGCATACGCCGCGGTTCACGGTACCATTCTCGGAGAGCGTGTTCTGCACGCGGTAACCGATCATGCAATACTCGTTTTGTTTGCCCTCCTTGCTGACGAGGAAATCCGCCAACACTTGGAAGGACTCTTGTCCGTAATAGTCGTCGGCATTGATGACGGCAAAGGGTTCGTGGATGAGGTCTTTGGCCATCATCACGGCGTGGTTGGTTCCCCACGGTTTGGTGCGACCCTGAGGCACGGTAAAGCCCTCGGGCAGTTTATCGAGCGACTGGAAGCACACCTCGCACGGGATCTTATCCTCGTACTTGGACAGTACTGCCTTACGAAACTCTTGTTCAAAATCCTTGCGGATAACGAACACGATCTTACCAAAGCCGGCTTTCAGGGCGTCGTAAACGCTATAATCCATAATCGTTTCTCCGCTGGGACCTACGCCATCTAATTGTTTAAGTCCTCCGTAACGGCTACCCATTCCGGCAGCCAAAATGAATAATGTTGGTTTCATATTTAATCAATGTGTATATTATGTTTCTTATACCACTCTGCCCTGCGCTCGATGAAATCGGGGTGCTGCGCCTCCCACTCTTCGCGGCGAGACTTGGCCTTGGGGTTCTTTTCCTCATAATTGACACGCCATCTCTCGAAGATATCATGCCGTTTCTGGTAGTACTTATCCCTACTCTCGTCAAAGCGCGAACGATGGGTGAGCCATAAGCCGTTCAACTCCGAGCAGTTACCGGAGGTCATGAAGACTTTGATATTCTTTTCATTGAGGAACTTACATAGTGCCGCGTACTCGTCGGTACTGAGGAGCGTTTGTATCTCTACCTGTTTCTCACCCGAATAGCCACCGGTGACATCGTACAACGAGCAACCACGAATCAAGTCTTCAACGATGTATTTGCGAATGATCTCATAGTCGGGCGAGATGATACACACGCGCTTGCGCTTATTAAAGGAAGCGGTGAAGTAATCGACCACCAATCCGTTTACCCAGGTACCGATAAGACCGATGACCACCATCCTAAAATCGTTAATAGCCATAGCGGATAAGCAGATGATAGCCCCTCCGATGGACACGCTGGCTCCGATATCGAAATGCAGGAACTTATTGATAATCTTGGCTAATATATCCAGTCCTCCTGTGGAGGCGTTCATGCGGAATTCAAAGGCTTGACAAACAGAGAGTAAAGCCACAAAGCAAATAAGGTCAAACCACACATCGCCCATTCCTAAACCCGCCGACATGACGGAGTCTTTCACTTGTTCCAACACGTGCCCTGCCCTATCCAAGAGATACGGATTACCGTTCAAATCCAACACCGTTTGACCGCACTGCAACTGTTCCAGCAGTTCAGGATCGGGGTTAGTCACCCAACGATGGGTGAAGTTTGTATAGGGATAAATGCGGTCCCACACCTGAATGAAAGGACCCAAAATCATCGCCGTATAAACCGTTTTCAAACCGAACTCATTCCCAATAAGAATGAAAGCCAACACCAACAGAAAAGCGTTAATCGCCATCACGATAAAGGATAACGTATCGGCATTACCGCCTATGACGGTGTTAATAACCAGCGACAGACCCGAAATAGACCCTACAATAATATGACTGGGAAGAAGAAAATAGTACACCGCAGCCGAACCGGCAAACATACCGATGGACATAAGAATCAGTTCCTTCCAGAACTTGGGCGTTTGAATAGCATCTAAACAACTCTGTGAGATGCCCTTCCAAAATGGAATAGTGAGAAACTGTTTAAAAAAAGCGTTCATTGTAGTCTAATTACCCTTTTATCACGGTACCATCCTGCTCCGGATGCAAGAACGAACGGATATAGAGGGGGATGTTATTTTCAATTAGAGGACCTACGGTCTTGGGGTGAATGATCTGCGCCCCGTTGTCCGCCATCTCGCGCGCCTTAGCGTAAGTTATTTGCGGCAGCAGCACAGCATCCTTTACCTTACGCGGATCGGCGGAGTATATGCCTGCCACATCCTTCCATAGGGTCACCGATTCGGCATTCGTGAGGTTGGCTAAGATAGCGGCACTGTAATCCGACCCCTCGCGCCCGAGCGTGGTGCGACGTCCGTCTGCCGTGCCACCGATGAACCCTTGCGCCACATAGACGTGCGCCGGGTGCGCTTGCATAAAGGCTTTGAGGAGTTGTTCGGTGGTAGCGAAATCCACATTTGCCGAACGGAAAGAAGCGTCGGTACGCAGAATCCGGGTCATGTCGATCCATTGGTTAGGAATACCGGCATGATTGAGGTACGCACTGATGAAACGGGAGGACTGGAGTTCACCGCAACTGACCACTTGGTCGTATAGTTCATCAAAAGCGGCACCTTGGTAACAATCGTCCCCCGCTAAGGCTTGCGTGAAGACCTCCAATTCGTTGGTGGTCTTACCCATGGCAGAAACGACGATAATGAGGTCGTCCGCCTCGTGACGAATAATCTCACCTAAATGATGAATGCGCTCCGCATTCTTCACTGATGCCCCACCGAACTTATATATTTTCATAAATTCGCCATTCGAATGGCCGTAACGGCCCCTTCCACGCCTTTGTTGCCTAATTTGCCACCGGCACGGTCGAGGGCTTGCTGCTTATCAAGGGTGGTGAGTACCGAGAAGATAACGGGTATCGTACCCTCGGCATTAAGCTTCGTCACGCCTTGCGTAACCGACTGACAAACGTAGTCGAAATGGGGAGTATCCCCTTTAATGACACAGCCTATGACGATGATAGCCTTAGGACGACGACCAAGTTTAAGCATTGCGCGCTTAGCGGCATAGGTTAGTTCCACCGTACCCGGCACATGCGTGACGGATATGTTCTGTTTTTTCACCCCATGTTTGAGCAAGGTATCAATAGCCCCCTGCGCCATAGCAAAGGTGATATCTTTATTCCAATCGGCTACAATAACAGCATAGTGCTGACGTGCAAGCACATCGGCACTAGGCAGTAAATTCTCGTCGTATTGACTAAGATCGGTAGTCATTACTCGCAAATAGCAATGTATTTGTCGATATCAGAAGCCTCTTGCGAGAGAGCAAAATCGCTCTTAATAGTCTCGAACGCTTTCTTAGCGGCTTTCTTATTACCCAACTCCAGGTAAACGACACCGGCTTTCTTGAGGCTCATCGGAGCGATGAGTTTATTGTCCGACTTAGCGGCAGCCTCAAACGCCTTAGCGGCTTTGCTGTATTCGCCTAACTCAACATAAGCGTCTCCCAACAACTGAGAAGCGGCCGGATCAATAGTGAGGTCCTTGGCACTAAATTTCTTCAGATACTTAGCAGCCTCATCGTATTCGCCCTGCTCAAAGTAGCAGATACCGGTGTAGAGGGCAGCCAGTTTGCCTTGTTGGTAGAGAGCATACTTTTTAGCCACCTCTTCGAAGCCTAAGCAGTCAGCCTCGTCGCCATTCAGTGCCTTAGCATAGTCGCCTGCCATGAAATAAGCCTCGCATTTAGCGTTCTCGTTAGCCGCCTCAAGGCCTTTGGGCTTAATCACATAGCGGTTCAGCGCTACAATGCCTAAAACGACTACGATAATACCCGTGATCACGTATTCAATGACCTTTTCATTGTCTTGGAACCATTGACCTGCGGTACTCAGAGCCTCGTTCACATTCTCGAGTTGCTCGTCTTCTTTTTTAAAGTTTTTCTTTGCCATAATTGTATAGTTTTAAATAGATTATTCAAAAACGCTGCAAAGATAGTAATTATTTTGCATATATGCAAATATTTTATACTAATTTTTTATAATGTATGCGTTTTGGGCGTATACTATCCTCTCCTAACCTCATTTTTTTATTGGCTTCGTAGTCGGAATAGCTTCCCTCGAACCAGAACACCTTACTATCTCCCTCGTAGGCGAGTATGTGCGTGCAGATGCGGTCGAGGAACCATCGATCGTGACTGATAACGACAGCACAACCCGCAAAGTTCTCGAGTCCTTCCTCAAGGGCGCGGAGGGTATTAACGTCGATATCGTTGGTCGGTTCGTCGAGTAGCAGCACATTGGCTTCGGACTTGAGCGTGAGAGCTAACTGCAAGCGGTTACGTTCACCGCCTGAGAGCACACCGCATTTCTTCTCTTGGTCACTGCCCGCAAAATTGAAACGGGATAAGTACGCGCGAGCATTGATCTCCTTCCCGCCCACGCGGATGAACTCCGTTCCGTTGGCGATGGTTTGGAAGACGGTCTTTTCGGGGTCTATGTTCGAGTGTACTTGGTCCACATACCCCACTTTGACGGTTTCGCCCACGGCGAACGAACCGGCAGTAGGTTGTTCCATGCCCATGATCATGCGGAAGAGGGTCGTTTTACCGGCACCGTTAGGACCGATCACGCCCACGATACCGTTCGGGGGCAGCATGAAGTTCATATCCTCAAAGAGCAGACGATCGCCAAACGCTTTGGCTACGCCTTCGGCGTTGATAACCTTATTACCCAACCTCGGACCGTTCGGAATAAAGATCTCTAACTTCTCCTCGCGCTCCTTTTGCTCCTCGTTCATCATTCGGTCGTACGCCGCCAAACGGGCTTTACCCTTGGCTTGACGCGCCTTGGGAGCCATTCTCACCCACTCCAATTCGCGCTCAAGGGTCTTGCGGCGTTTGCTCGCCTGCTTCTCCTCCATGGCCATGCGAGTGGTTTTCTGTTCGAGCCAGGACGAGTAATTCCCCCGCCAGGGGATACCTTCGCCGCGGTCCAGTTCGAGGATCCAACCGGCTACATGGTCAAGGAAATAGCGGTCGTGCGTGATGCAGATCACCGTTCCGGCATACTGCTGCAAATGCTGTTCGAGCCAATCAATAGACTCGGCATCGAGGTGGTTGGTAGGCTCGTCCAGAAGAAGGACATCGGGCTGCTGTAGGAGCAGTCGGCACAGCGCAACACGACGTCTCTCACCGCCCGAGAGGGTGGTCACTTGGGCATCGTCATCGGGGCAACGCAGGGCATCCATGGCCTTATCCAGTCGTGTGTCTATGTTCCACGCGTCGGCAGCATCGAGTTTATCTTGCAGTTCGGCTTGACGCGCAAGCAGTTTGTCGTAATCGGCATCGGGGTTCATGAAGGCGTTATTGATCTCGTCGTACTCGCGGAGCATATCCATGATAGGTTGCACGCCCTCTTGCACGCACTCGCGAACTGTCTTGTTGGGATCCAGTTTGGGGTCCTGTTCGAGGTATCCTACGCTGTATCCGGGCGAGAAAACGACCTCGCCTTCATATTCTTTCTCTACCCCCGCAATAATCTTCATGAGTGTCGATTTACCGGCACCGTTCAAACCGATGATACCGATCTTAGCCCCATAAAAGAAACTGAGGTAGATATTGTTTAGCACACGTTTTTGCGGGCCGAAGTTCTTGCTCACTCCGACCATTGAGAAAATAATCTTCTTATCGTCCATGTTGATTTATTTTACCTTTTGTCCTAATGTATTATAGGTATGCCCACCGGAGAGGATATAGATCTGACCGTTGATCATTACGCGGTTGCCGCAGTCAGGGCAAGGCTCATCTGTGGGTTGGGCAAAAATAAGGTCTATATCTGTGGGTTTTTTCTCGTCATTCCAACCGTTGGGGTGATCTTTAAAGTCATCATCGTAGGCGCAAACCAGATATTTGAACTCCAGTTTCTGGTCCTTCTTATCGCCCCAAAAGAACTCCGCCAAATAGGGATAATCAATGAACGGATTGCGGTTGCCTTGCGTCTCTTCGATACCGTCATTGCGCTTACGCTCCTTGTCCGAAACGGGATCCTCCCGGTGCCATTTCATAAGCAGTTTGATGGAGTACGCTGTAAAGCCATAACCGCCCGAAGAGGTGTAGTTGCTGGTAAACATGGTACTGCCTTCACTCTGCTTCATATTCGTGTTTTTCCACTTAATCATCGCCCCCATGTACCCACGCGCAAAGTCTCCTTTGTATTCGTCTTGGGGTTCAAAGACCGTGGTCGTGGTACCAAACTCCGATTTACTACGACCTAATAAGTTCCCGTTATATCGGTACGTTACCTCTTTTTTTGTATCCACCTCGCCAAACGGGTAGTTGCTACGCATACCATTCACTTTGCCGTCCGTGGGTACAATATGAAAGATGTCGCACCCTATTCCGCTTGTTGAACCGCCAAACCACGATTTAGGTATCGAGTGTTCGCGGTTGTAACAATCACATTCATCACTATAGGAACCGCATCGCTTACCTCCAAAAGAGAAATTGCATCCGCCGTACATATCAATGATATACCCATTTGCGTCCGTATCGGTCTGCTTATAGGCATTCCATAAGCCATCATACCCTAAGGTTTTAAAACCCTTATTGGCAATGGTTGAAACTTGGTCAAAGAGGGTTTTACCGCTCTTGCCGTCCATATTAGCATAGTGACCCGACTTAGGCGCAGCGAGCACCCAAGGGGATACACTAATAATAAATAATATAAGGAGAATGTGTTTTTTCATGTCGGGATGACACGACTCGAACGTGCGACCTCCTGGTCCCAAACCAGACGCGCTACCAACTGCGCAACATCCCGTCGTCGATGTTTTTTCTAATCGGCGTGCAAAGGTAATACTTTTTTTTTATATATGCAAATTTATCTTGCATTTTTATGCATTTTGTTCCTTACGGAGCTTGATTTGTTCGTCGAGGAAGGTAGGATCATCGAAATAATCGATTCGCATGGCGTGTCTTACGGCAGCCAAGTTCTCCTGTCCCACCTTGCGGGCATAGGCCGTTCCCTCTTTGAGTACGTTCAGCACATAATCTAAATTCTGCTCCAGTTCCTGACGACGCTCGCGGATGGGCGTGAGGCGGTCGTTGAGTACGGCAAAAAGGAACTTCTTGCATGTTCCGTCTCCCAGTCCGCCGCGGGTGTAATGGGCTTTCATCTCGTCCAGGTTCTTGTATTCGGGCATAAAGCGCGCAAAGTCCTCGTCCTTGGCGAAAGCGTCGAGGTAGGTAAAGACCGTGTTTCCCTCCAAGTGACCGGGTTGAGCGATCTCCAAATGAAGTGGGTCGGTGAACATGGAGTTCACTTTTTTCTTGAGTTCTTTCTCGGAGTCCGCCAGATAGATGCAGTTGCCTAACGACTTGGACATCTTGGCTTTGCCGTCCGTACCGGGCAGACGCAGGCAAGCGGCGTTATCGGGCAGTTGGACTTGGCACTCGGTGAGCGTCTCGCCGTAGGTGTTATTGAAACGGCGCACGATCTCGTTGGTCAGTTCAATCATCGGTTTTTGGTCCTCGCCTACGGGTACGGTGGTACCGTGGAAGAGGGTTATATCCGCTGCCTGCGAGATGGGATAGCAGAAGAATCCGACCGGTATATCGGCTTCGAAATTACGCATCTTGATCTCCGTCTTCACGGTAGGGTTACGCTGTACGCGGCTCACTGTGGTGAGGTTCATGTAATAGAACGCCAGTTCCGTTAGTTCGGGCACTTGGGACTGCACGAAGATGTGACATTTCTTGGGGTCTAATCCGGCAGCCAAATAGTCTAAAGCCACCTCCAATACGTTTTGGCGTATCTTGTTGGGATTATCGGCATTATCGGTTAATGCTTGGGCGTCGGCGATCATAATAAAGATGTCGTCATACTCGCCCGAGTTCTGTAACTCTACCCTTCTGCGCAGCGAACCCACATAGTGTCCGATGTGCAATTTTCCTGTAGGACGGTCTCCCGTCAAAATTATCTTTTTCATATAAATCAGTTTTAAAGTGAATGCCAAGCTATGCTGATAACGATGTTATGCGTGAGCGTTTGCATGCCCATCGGCAGGGCTATCTCGTGCGCATACACATCACTCCTCTGCCAACGGCACTGATAGGCTATGTGCGCAATACCGAAATCCCCGTGATACCCAAATCCTATCGACGCATATTGCGAGTTATATATATTCCGCCAGTCCGTGTCCAATCGTACCGTATTAACAGGCAAGACAAATATCGGCTGTTCCCTTAAGAACGAACTCTCGTAGGCATATCCCGCCTCGAGCAGAAAACTACCCTTAATGGCTCCCTCTACGCCCACCTTAAAGGTGTGTACGGCAGCCGTGTTCTTCCAGTGACTGAGGTCGTACTGGAAGGCAACGAGGGCACACTTACCAATCTGTACCGCAGGCGAAACACTGAACCTAAGCGGCGTGGTGAATTTTTTGTCCGTATAGCGAACGAGATAGGGCGTGGTCTTGGAGAAGGTCTCCATGTGACTGCGCGCACCCGTCGAATCGAGCATCGCGATAGTACTCATCACCTGTCCGTCTAAGGCAGAGTTCAGTTTCATGATGGTCGGTGTTTGGAAAGAAGCTCCGATGCGGAAGGCTTGCACCGGACGGTACAGCACACCGATACTGCCGCTCACTCCTACCCCTTTCTGTTGGATGACACTGCGAACATTAAAACTCTCACCGCCGAAGCCTTCGCGGTAAGTAGCCGATTTATAATAGTCAAGCCAGGCGATGTTCATTCCCAGTCCCCAGTAGAAGCGGTTGCTCACGTTCATACTGTAATCAATACTGAAATGGTTGCTATGCCCCAGTTCTTCTACTTGCAGATCGGTCGAATAGACTTCGTCTTCAAGGAGCAGCGAGTGATAATGATCCGAACCGGGTTCGTCGGGGTCAACAAGGTAAGTGTGATACATCATTCCGCTGAGCCATCCGATGTCCTCGTTATCGTACCAAGTGGGATACGCAGGATCGGCACCCTCGTTGGCCAGCAGTGGTTCGTATATGCCGCGACCCGACACTTTCTCGGCCGCTACCCTACTGAAAGAGTTATTACAATCCTTACCGCTGATCTTATAGCGCGAATCGTAGGTCTTCATGCGTTGGAAGTTGAGCATAACATTATTGCCCACGATGCCGCTCGTGCGGTAGGGTTTATACATAGCAAAGACTGCACTTATTTGCTTGACGTTAAAACCGGTGGTGGTCCATTTCTCGCCCGTAGCGAGGGGCATGGTCGTCTCGGGTCTTACGGCCAGGGTCATCATCACTTCCGAATGGCGGTAGAGTCCCAGTCCGGCGGGGTTATCCATCACTGCCGAGGGATCACCGCCGATGGCCGTCATGGATCCTGCCATGCCCACGTAGCGAGCCGTACCGTCAATATCTCTGCTTGAGAGACGTTGGCAGTCCAGACTAATGGAGGATTGTCCTATCGCATCAGCGGCGATGAACAACCACAGTAACAGTAGTGTCTTGCGCATGGATGATTTCAATTTGTTCTTGTTGTTGAGGCACTGCGATGGAGTCCGTTCGAGCTCCTTGCAGCACAGTATAATCGGTCGGAGTTATTTGCTCCGAAGGATCGACCCAATAATAGACATCGTCTATATATAGGAATATAAATAATATAAGGAGTAGCTTGTGCATTAGATGGGTAAATTACGACAAAACTGTTGATCCAATATGGTGAGCGTTTCCGTGTTGGTTACATGCTCTACTTCCAATATTTGATCATTGAGCAGATGCATCAAGTGTTTATCATCTTTAGCATAGAGTTTGATCATCATGGCGTACGCCCCCAATGTAAACTCGGCTTCGGTTATCTCAGGAATAGATTTCAATTCCTTCACCACCGAGTAATAGGCCTTACCCGAGTCAAGCATTATTCCCACGTAAGCGCAGAGGTTATAACCCAGTTTCTTGGGGTTCACTTGGTACCCCGAACCAACTATTGTACCATTATCGAACATCTTTTGTACACGTTGATGAATCGCAGCGCGACTCACTCCGCAGGCTTCCGCCACGTCCTTAAACGGCATTCTCGCATTCTGCGAGATAATACTCAGGATCTTACGATCCAATTCATCTAATTGTTCTTCCATATTTTTATAATTGTTAGTCCGTCTCGTATCGGCACGATGGCACTTTCCAGTCCCATGACCATCACTTTATCGTTGAACGCTCTCAGTCCGAGCGTTTGTTTGTCTTTGTCGTATGCAGGATCAATGATGTGTCCGTCCCATAGTGTGTTATCCGCCAATATCCAACTGCTATCGTTCATCAGCGGCAGCACTGCCTCTAAGTATTCACTGTATTGCCTTTTATCGGCATCGATGAAGCACAGGTCGAACTTCTCCTCGCCCTCTGCTTGCATGCGTTTTAGCGTTTCGAGCGCGTCCCCCATCCTCAGTTCTATTCGTTCGCCCAGCGGACTGAGGTTCAGATTATGCCTTATCGTTTCCTCCTGTTCATCATTATGCTCTATCGTCACCACCTTCCCCTGTCGCCTGTCGCCTGTTGCCTCTCCACCTCTCAGTCCTTCCGCCAAACACAACGCCGAATATCCGGTAAACGTTCCCAGTTCGAGGATACGCTTGGGGCGGATCATTTGGCTTAGGAGCGATAGCAACCGTCCCTCGACCTTGCCCGTGAGCATATGAGGGTTGAGTACATTGACGTTGGTGTCGTGCTCTATAAACCGCAGCACCTCCCCCTCCTCACTGCAATGCTTTTCTATGTATTCGTCTATTGACATCTCCATCCTGTCGCCTGTATCCTGTCGCCTCTCTACGCTTTCTCCTTTATGCTCTCGAATCCTTGCCCGAACACACCCGTCACTTGACTCTGGCTCACAAACGCCTGTGGGTCAATGGATTTCACTATCTTAAAGATCTTTTCACTCTCGTTCTTACGCGCCAGAGTCGTTACTACTTTTATCTCCTGATGCGAATAACCTCCTTCGCCATCCAGTATGGTTACACCTCGGTGAGCTTGGGTCATAATAGCGTTCGCTATCTCGCGGGAATGCTGACTGAAAATGAAGAACTGCACCGACTGCCGTATTCTGTTCATCACACCATCAATCGCTGTTGTGGCCATGAACGTGTACGTCAAACCGAATAGCACTTTCTCTATGCTTCTCACCTCCGGAAGGAAGTATGCACAACCGATAATAACCAGGTCGCACATAAACAGCACCCGCCCCAGCGATACGTGTTTGTACTTATTCACTATCATCGCTACAATATCCGTGCCACCCGTAGAACCACCGTTCATATAAATAACCGCCAA
The DNA here is from genome assembly GCA_045599545.1 of Paludibacteraceae bacterium. Classification (GTDB taxonomy): domain Bacteria; phylum Bacteroidota; class Bacteroidia; order Bacteroidales; family Paludibacteraceae; genus Colicola. The sequence continues at coordinate 11,645 of JAZRWG010000025.1, forward strand.
ACCCGTACCGCAGAACAATCCTCCAATCACAATTGCCATGAACGGATCGGTCAAATCCGGCACTGCAGGTATGGGAATAAAACGCAACCAAAGGGTCATCACGACCACGCCATACATCGTTTTAATGCAGAACCGCCATCCTACCGTAAACACAGCTACTACGAGCAAGATGATATTAAGCACCAATTGGCTGAACCAAATAGGAATAGCCAGATGCGTAGCAAAGTAGATAATCTCACAAATACCCGTCAATCCACCTCCAACAATAGCATGGGGCACCAATATTCGATTCACAGCTATCGCATATGCCGCAGTAAAGACGGCAATCATAAGGTACTCCTTTATTTCAATGAGCGTTTTCCAAGTCTTACTCGACTTATCGATATTCCCTATTTTTTTCTCGAACTCGCCTCTTCGTTGTTCAAACCGCTCGCGGCGTTGGGTTTGTTTCTCTTTCTTAGTCATCTCAATATTTAGCTATTAAGTTTCTGTCTCCAAATCCGTTATCTACGCGCCCTACCGGCACCCAGAATTTATTGGCGCGCACCCAGTCCGTGGGATACGCCGCCTGTTCGCGGCTGTACGGATGATGCCATTCATTGGCTACCACCTCGTATTCGGGGTGCGGAGCGTTCACCAGCACGTTATCTTGCTTATCCGCCCTACCCTCCTCAATCGCTCGTATCTCTTCGCGAATGACCAGCAAAGCGTCGATAAACTGATCCAACTCCGCCTTACTCTCGCTCTCCGTGGGCTCCACCATGAGCGTGCCGTGTACAGGGAAAGAGAGTGTGGGAGCGTGGTACCCAAAGTCCATCAAGCGTTTGGCAATGTCCGTCTCCGTAATGCCCACTCCGTGGAACGGACGGCAGTCCAAGATCAGTTCGTGTCCTACTCTGCCGTTCACGCCCGTATAAACGATGCCGTACGCGTCTTTGAGTTTGGCGGCCATGTAGTTAGCACTAAGGATAGCCGCGGCCGTGGCCTTACGCAAGCCTTCGTAGCCCATCATGCGAATATATCCATAGGAGATCAGTGCCATGTTCGCATTCCCGTATAACGCCGCCGAAACGCGGTTCTTGTCCTCCGTGGGCATCGAGTCCTTCAGGTGCTCGGCGCAACAGATAGCACCTACGCCCGGACCGCCTCCGCCGTGGGGCGAGGCAAATGACTTATGCAGGTTGAGGTGACACACATCCGCACCGATCGTGGCGGGGTTCGTGTACCCTATCTGCGCGTTCATGTTCGCGCCGTCCATGTATACTTGTCCACCGTTTTGGTGAATGCTGTCGCACATCTCACGAATCGCCATCTCGAAGATACCGTGGGTCGAGGGATAGGTAATCATACACCCTGCCAAGCGGTCCTTATTCTCTTCGGCTTTGGCCTTCCAGTCCGCTAAATCCGTATTCCCGTTTTCGTCGCAGTTCACCACCATCGGTTCAAAACCCGCCTGTACACACGATGCCGGATTGGTGCCGTGAGCACTCTGCGGAATAAGCAGCACCGTGCGCTGCTTCTGACCCTTTTTCCATAGATAATCGCGTATCGTAATCAGACCCGTATACTCGCCCGCAGCACCCGAAGTGGGTTGCAGGTTACAGGCCGCAAAACCGGTAATGGTCGCCAACATCTGTTCTAGATCGGCCAACATCTCGCAGTAACCCTGAGCTTGTTTTTTGGGTACCAATGGGTGGATGGAAGTCCAACCGCTCATCGTGATGGGAATCATCGTGGAGGCAGGGTTCAGTTTCATTGTGCACGAACCTAACGGTATCATCGACTGCGCCAGACTCACGTCCTTGCGGTCCAAACGCTTGAGGTAGCGCATCATCTCCGTCTCTGTGTGGTATTTTTTAAATACGTCCGCTTGCATATAATCCACCTCGCGGATACGACTCTCGTCGATGGCCCACACGCCCTCGAACGCCTCCTCGCTGTCCTCGTACTGCGGCATCGCGTCCGCGACTTGGGCAAAGAGGTCTATGAGTTCGTTCATGTCGCCAAGGCTCGTGGTCTCGTCAATGCTAAGACCAATCCAACCCTGCTTATCGTAGTATAAGTTTATTTCTTTCTTCTCGGCTGCCTCACGCAGTGGCTTAATATCCTCCACGCGTATCTTGAGCGTATCAAAGAACTCCGTGTTCTCCTGCTCGTAGCCATAGGCTTGCAGCATCTCGCTTAGGTACGCTGCCTTATGGTGTATATCCTCGGCAATGGCGCGAATACCCTCCGCTCCGTGATAAACGCCGTACATACCCGCCATCATCGCACTCAAGGCTTCCGCCGTACAGATGTTCGAGGTCGCTTTCTCGCGCTTGATATGCTGCTCGCGCGTTTGGAGTGCCAAACGGAAGGCGGGTTTCTCGTATTGATCCTTACTCAAACCGATAATACGCCCGGGCATGTCGCGTTTGAACTCATCGCGCGTGGCCATAAAGCCGGCCGTAGGACCGCCGAAACCAATCGGTAACCCAAACCGCTGGGCCGTGCCGCAAACGATATCCGCATCTACGGGACGCAGTAACGCCATGGCCATCAGGTCCTCAATCACCGTCACTTTCAGTCCCGCTGCGTGACAAGCATCAATGAAACCTTCGTAATCCTCTATCGCGCCCTCTGCGTTGGGCAGTTGAACGATTGCACCGAAATAGTCGGCCGTAGGTTCAAAGGCGGCATAGTCGCCCATAATAAGGTCGATGCCTTGTCCCGCTGCGCGAGTACGCATTACGCTTAATGTATTAGGAAAGATACTCTTATCCACAAACACCTTACGTACCTCGTTCTTCACCTGTTCGCGGGAGCGTAGGTTCCGCATCATCGTCACCGCTTCGGCGGCGGAAGTGGCCTCGTCCAACAGCGAACAGTTAGCCAGCGGCAGACCCGTGAGGTCACTCACCATCGTCTGGAAGACGAACAGTGCCTCGAGGCGACCCTGACTCACCTCCGCCTGGTAGGGCGTGTAAGAGGTGTACCAAACGGGATTTTCAAGCATATTGCGTTGGATCACGGCGGGGGTGATGGTACCGTACCAACCGCGACCGATATATGTCTTGACGTTTTGGTTTTTTTGACTCAGTTCGTAGATGGATTGCAGGTGCTCGTACTCGCTCAGCGGCTCGTCCATTTCGAGGGGCTGAGTGAGAAGAATATCGCGGGGCATGGTTTGAGCAATGAGCTCATTGATGTCCTTGACTCCGAGGGTTTGCAACATCTGTTTTTCGTCGGCTTCGTTGATTCCGATATGCCGTTCTGGTAAATAAGCATTTTTAGCCATATTACTCGTAATTTAAAAAAGCGCACAAAATTACACAAATTAATTGAAATATGCAAATTTTTTGCAAATTTATTTGCATATATGCGGAAAATATTGTAATTTTGTCCCCTAATTTGACAAAATGTCACTCACTTATGGTCAAAAGAAAGGATAATTCATTTGGTAAGCCGTGGGAGTTGAATCCTATTTGGGACATCCTCACGCCCGAGCAAAAATTGATGATTTCGGATGAGATCGAGGTTGTTCATTACAAAAAGAACGAGGTTATTTACCACGCCGGCGATCACCCCGCCAACATCCTAATGCTCGTAGTGGGCAAGGTCCGCATTTATAAGGAAGGCAACAGCCAGCGGCAGCAGATCATCCGCCTTCTTAAGCCCTTCAATTTCTTTGGTTTTCGTGCCATCATTACCGGAGATGACCACACCTCCGGTGCTTCGGCTCTGGAGGCCACGGTGGTGTATAAGTTAGGGCGGGATATGTTCCTGCGTTTGCTGCGCGAGAATAACTCCTTCTGTTACCACATGATGCTTATGATTGCCGAGCACTTAGGCTCCAGTGAGCAGCAGGTGGTGAACCTGACCCAAAAGCATATCCGCGGTCGCTTGGCTGAGTCGTTGCTCAATCTTATTGATAATTATGGATACGACGAGGACGGTTGTACGATTGCTATGTATATGTCCCGGGAGGACTTGGCCAATATGTCGAACATGACCACCTCGAACGCCATCCGCACGCTCAGTCAGTTCGCGCAGGAGCAGATCATCGCCATTGACGGCCGTAAGATCCAGGTGCTCAACGAACCCGAACTCAAACGCATCAGCCGATTAGGCTAACCCCCCCCTACCCCCTACACCCCTACTCCCCAACCCGCTACTCCCAAAATAAAGCATATGAAAAAAGCAATCATCACCGGTATCACCGGCCAAGACGGCAGTTTCCTTGCCGAGTTCCTTTTAGAAAAAGGTTATGAGGTGCACGGTATCCTCCGCCGCAGTTCTACCTTTAACACCGGTCGCATCGAGCACTTATACCTTCAGGAATGGGTGCGTGACCAGAAAATGAAACGTGCCATTAACCTGCATTACGGTGACATGACCGACTCCTCGTCCCTCATCCGTATCATCGGTGAGGTGCAGCCGGACGAGATATACAACCTCGCTGCGCAGAGTCACGTTAAGGTCAGTTTTGATGTTCCCGAATATACGGCCGACACGGACGCCACGGGCGTACTCCGTCTCTTGGAAGCAGTCCGTATCTGCGGTTTAGAGCATAAGACGCGTATCTACCAAGCCTCCACCTCCGAGCTCTTCGGTCTGGTGCAGGAGGTGCCGCAACGTGAGACCACGCCTTTCTATCCGCGTAGTCCGTACGGCGTAGCCAAGCAGTATGGTTTCTGGATTACCAAGAACTACCGCGAAGCGTATGGTATGTTCGCGGTGAACGGTATCCTCTTTAACCACGAGAGTGAGCGCCGCGGTGAGAACTTCGTTACGCGTAAGATCACCCTTGCAGCCGCTGCTATTGCGCAGGGGCGTCAGGATAAACTGTACTTAGGTAACCTCTCCGCGCGTCGTGACTGGGGTTATGCCCGCGATTATGTGGAGTGTATGTGGTTAATTTTGCAGCATGACACGCCCGAAGATTTCGTTATCGCTACGGGCGAGATGCACACCGTGCGTGAGTTCTGTACCTTGGCTTTCCACGAGGCAGGGATTGAACTGCGTTGGGAAGGTGAAGGTGTGGATGAGAAGGGTATTGATGTAAAGACGGGCAAGGTGCTGGTCGAGGTCGATCCTAAGTTCTTTAGACCCACGGAGGTGGAGCAGTTGTGCGGTGACCCGAGTAAGGCCAAGAAACTACTTGGCTGGAATCCCACCAAGACCCCCTTCGCCGAATTAGTCCGCATCATGGTGCAACATGATCTAAATAGTGGAAAGTGAAAGTAAAAAATATGGAAAAGAATAGTAAGATTTATGTCGCTGGACATAAAGGAATGGTCGGAAGTGCTATTGTGCGCGAACTGGAAAGACAAGGGTACCACAACATCATCACCCGTACCCACCGCGAACTCGACCTTACCCGCCAAGCGGATGTGGAGGCTTTCTTCGAAGCCGAACAACCCGAATATGTCTTCCTCGCTGCCGCTAAAGTGGGCGGTATTGTCGCCAACCAGAACGCCCTCGCGGACTTCATGTACGATAACATGATCCTCGAGATGAATGTCATTCACGCCGCGTGGAAGAATGGTTGCAAAAAACTTGAGTTCCTCGGTTCATCCTGCATCTACCCTCGCTTGGCACCCCAACCCATGACCGAGGACTGCCTACTCACCGGTAGCCTCGAGAAAACGAATGAGGCTTATGCGCTGGCTAAGATCTCCGGTCTCAAGTACTGCGAGTTCCTCAACCGCCAATACGGTACCGACTATATATCCGTCATGCCCACTAATCTGTATGGACCGAACGATAACTACCATCCCGAACATAGCCACGTCTTGCCGGCACTCATCCGCCGTTTCCATGAGGCGAAGGTGAACGGTGCCGAGTCGGTCACCTGTTGGGGCGACGGCAGTCCGCTGCGCGAGTTCCTGTATGTGGACGACCTGGCGAACCTGTGTGTTTTCCTGATGAATAACTACTCGGGCAACGAGACCGTCAATGCAGGTACGGGCAAGGAGTTAAGCATTAAGGAACTGACCGAATTAGTGGCGAAGGTCATTGGGTATAAAGGGCGCATTGAGTGGGACACCACCCGTCCGAACGGCACCCCGCGTAAACTGCTGGATGTGAGCAAGGCCACGAAACTGGGTTGGACCTATAAGACCGAATTGGAGGAGGGAATAAAACTGGCTTACGACGACTTCCTCACCAACCCTATGCGTGCAGAACGATAACAACAAAAACGAGATAATGGAAATATCACAACGAGCTCAAAACATGCCGTACTCGCCTATCCGCAAACTGGCCAAAGCGATGGTCGTTCTCCGCAAAGCCCTTGAAGAGTACAACGCGAAGTAATTTTGTAAAAATCAGTGGGAAAATAGGACAATTCTACAAGAAATCGTACCAATTAAACAAAAACCACCCTACTCTCTTGCACAATTCACAGAAAAGTATTAATTTTGCATTGGATTTAAGGTTAATCTATTCAAAAAGTATTAATTTATTGTCGGGGGAGCAGGCGTTGTGAAATGCTTGCTCCCATTCTTTTTCCCCTACTCCCCTACTCCTCTACTCCTCTACTCCCCTACTCCTCTACTCCTCTACTCCTCTACTCCTCTACTCCCCTACTCCTCTACTCCTCTACTCCTCTACTCCTCTACTCCCCTACTCCTCTACTGACATCATATGCCCCGGTAATCTTCTTAGATTATATTGGCTGGCCATCACCTCTCCGTAAGCCCCTGCGCTACGGATAGCAAGCAAATCGCCACGTCTCACTTCCGAACACTTGTACTCTTTTACAAACACATCGCTGGATTCGCAGATAGGTCCCACAATATCATAAACCTGTTCCTCCGCACAAGGATTGGAAATATTTTCCACTCGGTGAAAAGCGCCATAAAGGGCCGGACGAATAAGGTCGGTCATACCGGCATCGACAATGGCAAACTGCTTTTCTTCTCCTTTCTTTATATATAGCACGCGCGTGATAAGACTTCCGCATTGAGCCACAATAGATCGCCCGGGTTCACACAATATCACTTGATCTGCACGCACATGGAGAAACTTGCGCAAAGTCGCAAAATAGCCCTTAAAATCCGGTATGGGGAAATGATTCGGGTGTTCGTATAAAATTCCCAATCCGCCTCCCACATTGATGTAATGTACCGGTGTTATTTTCTCCGTGCGTTCCACAATCTCATTGATGCGACCACAAAGAACTTCAAACACATGCATATCGGTTATTTGCGAACCTATATGAAAATGCAGTCCCATGAATTGCAAATAATCCTTATGCTCCGTCACATCGTATATAGCTTCCTCTAAATCGCTCAATTGGATACCGAATTTATTTTCTTTCATTCCGGTAGTAATTTTCGCATGCGTATGAGCATCCACTTGCGGATTGATGCGAAGGCATACGCGCACTCGAGTCTGCATTTCGGATGCTATCTGATTTATAACCTCCACTTCGGCTTGACTCTCCACATTGAAACAATCAATCCCTTGTTCTATAGCATAACGTATTTCCCAATCCGCTTTGGCTACGCCTGCAAACACTATTTTGTCAGCAGGTATTCCGGCTTCGATGGCGGCCTTAATCTCCCCGCCGGAAACGCAATCCGCTCCTAATCCGGCAGCGGCAATGATGCGCAGTATTTCCGGTGTAGCACATGCTTTTACTGCATAATGAATCTTCGCTTGATCCAATTGCGCAGATTGGCGTTTAAGTTCATCCAATGTATCTTGCAGTACTTGTTGATCGTAATAGTAGAATGGCGTTTCCCGTGTCGCCAGTATGTCCATTGGGAAATGTCCTATCATCATACAAATATCGCTTTATGAAGGGTTTGTAACACGCGTACCTTGTCTTCTGTTTGAACGAGGATGGATATATTATGATCACTACCTCCATAACTAATCATGCGTACCGGTATCGTTTTGAGGGCCTCTAATACGATAGCTTCAAACCCCAAGTTATTACATTGTAAATCTCCGACTACGGATATGATGGATAAGTTTGTATCCAACGATACCGTTCCCAACGTTTTCAGTTCGGGCAGCAGTTGACCTATATGCTCTAGGTTATCAATAGACATCGAAACCGCCACTTCGGAGGTTGTAATTAGGTCTATACTGGTTTTATATTTCTCGAATATCTCAAATATGCGGCTCAAGAAACCATAGGCCATCAGCATGCGGTCGCTTTGCACGCGTATCACGGCGATACCATCTTTAGCTGCGATGGCTTCTATCTTTCCTTTTTTATAGTTATTGTTTATCAGCGTGCCGGGGGCTGATGGATCCATCGTATTTAGTAATCGTACCGGTACATTATGCATTTTAGCGGGAAGAATACAAGTCGGGTGAAGTATCTTGGCACCAAAATAGGCTAACTCAGCCGCTTCGGCAAAGGATAATTGCGGCACGGGAGTGGTACCCGTTACAAATCGTGGGTCATTATTGTGCATCCCATCTATATCGGTCCATATCTGTATTTCGTCGGCTTCCAATAATCCGCCTATGATTGATGCGCTATAGTCGCTGCCTCCGCGTTTAAGGTTATCAATTTGGTCTTTATCATTGCGGCAGATAAAACCCTGTGTAATAACAATCGGAGCGTCTTTATAGGGCAAGAAGGCTTGTTGCAGTAAGGTTGCCGTCTTGCTCATATTCGGTTCCGCATTCTCGTCAATACGCATATAATCCAATGCCGAGACAAGGGGAACTTGCATATACTCCGCCATCATGGTGGTAGATAATTGTTCCCCCTTGGAAACGATTTCCTTTTCCGTTTGACAATTATAGGGTTGCATTCCTATCGTTCGCATCTCGCTGAAGAAGGACTTTAAGTGATAAGCAATACCGAGTTCCTCACATTCTGTTTGGTACTTACATTCTAAGTTATTCACTAATTCAGCAGCAGCGGATTTATTACCGCATTTGAGGTAATCGGCTACTTGCAACAGGGTATTGGTTGTGCCCGACATTGCGGATAGCACGACGATCACATTGTTTGTTGCGCTTTGTTTTTTAATTAGTTCAGCAACATTTTTCATTCTTTGGGCACTCCCGACGGATGTGCCACCAAATTTCATTATTATCATCTTATTTATCATTTCATCTTTCGTCATAATATCAAATAATTAGTCTTTAGTTTTAGGCAAGGTCGCTCCTTAGGGTCTCCGCCCCGCTCTTTAGCCCGCAGGGCGCTCCTTAGCCGCGTCAGCGGCGCTAAATAGGCAGCCTGCCGCTGCCGCATAAAGTGGAATATTGGTTATTTGATTTTGCTGCAAATAAGGTTTTAAAGAATAACGAATGGCATGTAAATTAGGATACTTTTGCAAATAAGTAGTGAGCGAACGAGAATGTACATTCTCTGCTGCTTTCACTTCAATAGGAATAATCTCATTCCCATTTTGTATCACAAAGTCTAATTCACATTGAGAATTATTTGTGCTATGATAATACGTTTGTATCGCATTAGTTTGTAATTGTGTCTGCACAAACAATTCGGTAAAAGCGCCTTTAAATTCCGTCATCAGTGAATCTTGCACTAAAATCTGATCGGGAGTAATATCCGACATCGCTCCCATCAGTCCTACATCAAGCAAGAATAATTTAAAAACTTCCGATTCTACATAAAACTTAAGAGGATATTGCGTAGTCGTCACCCTACACACCTTATATATTAACCCCGCATGAAGCAACCACTCTATAGCTAATTCAAAATCTTTAGCACGAGCCCCCTTTTTAATGGCTCCATAAATGAATTTCTTATTTTCTTTAGCTAATTGAGAGGGTATATTCTCCCACACTAAACGAATACGTTGTGCCATATCGCCGGAAGTATGCTTTGCAAAATCGCGAGAATAGTCCTTTAGGATATCATTTTGTATTGCTCTCACTTGCGAAAGCGATTGGTTCTCTAAATAAGACTTTACAACAGCCGGCATACCTCCCACATAATAATATTCCCTCAATGCGTCACAAAACATGGAGTGAAGGCTATTAATCAGATTCCAATCTTGAGACTGCAAACAATCTTTTAGTTGTATTCTATTCGAAGCTTGAAGGAATTCCTCAAAGGTCATCGGAAAGAGTTGTAGTGTATCCACCTTACCAACAGGAAAAGACTCTTGTTCGTGCAATGAGAGTCCCAATAAAGAACCTGCTACAGCGATATGATATTGAGGAGCATCCTCACAAAAGTATTTTAATGCATGCAAAGCTTGAGGACATTCTTGTATCTCATCTAAGATAATAAGGGTGTTTTCCGGCTCAATATCTACCGAAGTTAAAGCACATAAGCCGCGAATAATACGTGGAATATTATAATCTGATGCAAATAGAGCAGCCACCTTCGTGTTTTTGTCGCAAGACAGATAAGCTTCTTTTACATAAGCTTGTTGCGCGAAGGCCCGTAGCAAATAGGTCTTCCCCACTTGTCTAGCTCCCTCCAATATCAAAGGTTTTCGTTGTGGAGATGATTTCCAATTATAAAGAGCTGATAATAAGTTTCTTTCCATTTGTATCATACATTTATTTTGACATATTTATAGCCAAATATTACATTTATTTTGACATATAAATTGCGTTATAAAACATTTTTCTTGACTTATTCGGCTGCAAATATACAACAAAAATTTGGTATGAGCAAATATTTTGGGCACAAAAATTGATTTTTAATCAAATAATAGTACTTTTGAGATATATTTTGGGAGCTTGCTCACGAAAATCCGCTCCTTAGCGAAGCGCACCTCTACTCCCTTACCTCCCATCTTCCTGTCCGGACACAGGGGCCATGGAATTGGACGATACCTTTAGCTTCCATTTTCTTGAGGTGAATTTTTATGGTTGCGTAGCATACATCCATCATTCTTGGCGTAATGGTCATTTTGTAGGCTAAAATCTTTGTAAATAGTTATAAACTAATTTGTTGCACGGTTCAAGCACCTTGAAAGCAAAATCGATGAATGTAAGTGTTCTAATGGTCAAAAAGTAGGCTAAAAGTTGTATATATC
>JAZRWG010000026.1:0-24235 GCA_045599545.1 Paludibacteraceae bacterium
GGCTCTGGTAACACGCAAACTAAGTATTGCATCCATAGTAAATATGGTTACAATGGATTTACAGATGGCAAGACAACTCTTGACCCGGAAGACGATGCAGCTCATGTGAATTGGGGCGGCAATTGGCGTATGCCGACCAAGGAAGAACTAGACGAATTGCGGAATACGGCCAACTGCACATGGACATGGACGAGTAACTACAACAATACCGGAGTAAGTGGTCGCATTGTTACAAGCAAGAAGAATGGAAATTTCATCTTTTTGCCCGCTGCCGGCTACCGCTACGATTCGTCGGGCAGCAGTGTCGGTTCCGGCTACTACTGGTCCTCTTCGCTCTACGAGGGCGGCTCGTACGGCGCGTACCACCTCTACTTCAATTCGGACGGCGTGGGTTGGATCAACAGCAATCGCGACTACGGATTCTCCGTGCGCCCGGTCTGCCAGTAATCCCTCTGCAAGTTAATCGCTTCGGATAAATCGCAAAGTCCCGTTCGTGTTTGAGCGGGGCTTTTTTTGTACCACCGCCACCCAAAAAGCGGCGGTTTTCGAGGAAGTGCAGTCGGCGCGGACGAATAAGAAGGCTGTTCCGCCCACACAACTATCCGCGTGGATACGGTAGTCATTGAGAAATGGCACACGCAAAAAGAAACGGAGGAAGTGCAAGTTAAATACACTCCTCCGTTCTATAAACGTTGTACCGCCGCTTTCTTTGCTTTACTCGTCGGTCTGATGATAATTATTGCAATTCGAATAGCACGATTGATATACTTTAGGCGTTAGTTTTCCATCGGTGAGCGATGGTATTTATCGGTGTCGCCGGAGCCATTTTCCGTATTTGAACTAATTGGTCGAGTTGAGCAAAGGCGGAGTCAAGGTTATCGTTAATCAGCTGCACATCGAAATGAGGCGCATCTGCCATCTCAATAGCCGCTTTGGCTAAACGCTTTTGTATCATCTCCTCCGAGGTGTCGCCCCGTCCATGAAGACGACGACTCAGTTCCTCTATGCTCGGCGGACAAACAAAGATAGACAATGCCTCATCACCATAGATACGCTTAAGGTTAATACCCCCCTTAACATCCACATCGAAGATAGGGATGGCCCCTTTGGCTTGAATACGCGTCACCTCACTCTTGAGGGTGCCATAATACAACCCCTCATACACTTGCTCGTGCTCCACGAAAGCATCTTGAGCCAACTTCTGCTCAAAGTCTTCGCGCGAAATGAAGTAGTATTCACGACCATCCTCCTCCTCACCGCGCGGAGCGCGAGTAGTACAAGAAACGGAGAGTTCAAAACGACCCGGATAGGTGGTCAGCAAGTGATGAACCATGGTAGATTTGCCGCTACCACTCGGAGCACAAATTATTATTATCATTGGTGTTTAGTGGTTAGTGCTACAATACATTGAGAACTTGTTCCTTGATCTGTTCGAGTAGATCCTTCATTTTGACGACGATAATCTGCATCTCGGACTGATTGGACTTGCTACCGAGCGTGTTAATCTCGCGGCCCATCTCTTGGGCAATGAAACCCAGTTTCTTCCCCACTCCACTACCCTCTAAATCCATCGTCTCGCGGAAATAGTTAATATGGTTGGCCAGTCTCACTTTCTCCTCCGTAATGTCCAGTTTCTCAAGATAATAAATCATCTCCTGCTCCAAACGATTCATATCCACCGCTTTTTTTGTCTCATCGGCTAACTTATCCAAGTTCTTTAGCAGATGTTCACGGATATGCTCTACGCGTCCCTTCTCATAGGGTTCCACTTCGGTTTTGAGAGCCTCAATGGCATCCAACTGCTCGGTGAACTTACGTTGAAGTGCTTCCCCCTCTTGGGTGCGGAACGCCACAAAAGCGTCCACCGCTTCGGTTAACGTTTCCATCACCGCCGCAGCTAAGGCCTCGTCCAAAACACTCTCCGGCGCCGCCTCCGCTTTCGTCACCGCGGGCAGGCGCATCACCGCACCCACAAGGTCTGCCGAAGCAGGAATACCCAATTCCGATTGCAGGTCGCTTAGTTGCTTGTAGTAGAACTTAAACGCTTCCGCGTTGATGAGGGGTAGAGAGGCAGAAAGGCTGAGGGGCTGAGAGGCAGAGAGGTTGATAGTGATTCCAAGGTCAATCTTGCCGCGCTCGAGGCGGGAGGCGATGAGTTGACGGATATCTAACTCTTTCTCGAATAGATAGGCGGGCATGCGGGTACTCAGATCGAGCGATTTGGAGTTCACTCCGCGCAGCTCCACCGTGATGGTCTTATCTTGGTATTCTTTAACGGCCTTACCATAGCCGGTCATTGATTTTATCATCGTTATTTGTTTTTGCTTTGCAAAGGTACTCATTTTTTTGAATATATGCAAATAAATTGCATAAAAATTTGCATATTTAAGAAATTTGTAGTACTTTTGTACCCTTAAACCTGTTAAACCCGTTAAACCTGTTAAACGAATGACACCTCTTGAGGTATTACATAATCATTTCGGTTACGACTCTTTTCGCGCCATTCAGGCGGAAGTCATCGACTCCGTCCTAACGGGTCACGACACTTTGGCGTTGATGCCCACAGGGGGCGGTAAGTCGTTGTGCTTCCAAGTGCCCACGATGGTTATGGCATCGGAAGGTAAACCGTCCTTGTGTTTAGTCATCACACCGCTCATCGCGCTCATGAAAGACCAAGTGGAGAACCTACGCAATCATAATATCCGCGCCGCCGCTATTTATACGGGGCAATCGTTGGAACAGCAACAAACGGCATTGGATAACTGTCAGTTCGGGCCTTACCATTTTCTCTATGTCTCCCCCGAACGGCTTGAATCAGAGTCATTTCGCAAACGGCTCACCGAACTGCCGATTGGTCTCATTGCCGTGGACGAGGCACACTGCATCAGTCAGTGGGGATATGATTTTCGTCCCTCTTACTTGCATATAGCCGCTATCCGCGAATCGATTCACTGTCCCCTACTCGCCCTCACCGCCACGGCGACCCCGAAAGTGGTCGAAGACATATGTGAGAGGCTGAGGGGCAGAGAGGCGGAAGGGCAGAGAGGTGGAGAGGCAGAGAGGATGCGCGTTTATGCGCAATCGTTTGAGCGCAAGAACCTCCAATATATCGTTCGTTATACGCAGGACAAGGATGCGCAATTGCAACATATATTAGAATGTGTCCCGGGGTCGGCGATTGTGTATGTTCGCAATCGCAAGCGGGCGCAAGAACTCAGTGAACTCCTTGCCTCCTATTCCGCCGATTTCTACCATGCCGGTCTTACTTCCAAGGAACGGTCGGACAAGCAAGCGGCATGGAAAGTGAACAAAACGCGCATCATGGTTTGTACCAACGCTTTTGGCATGGGAATTGATAAACCCGACGTTAGACTGGTCATTCATTACGACTTGCCGGATAGCCTTGAAGCCTATTTCCAAGAAGCGGGGCGTGCCGGACGGGACGAAAAGACGGCTTATGCTGTACTGCTCTATAACGAACAAGACAAGGTCAAAGCGCGCAAGCGGGTTGTGGATAACTACCCCACCAAGGAGTTTATAGAACAAGTCTATCATAAGACGTGCGATTTCTTCACCATCGGTGCCGGAAGCGGGTTAGGACATTCCTTTGCGCTACATATGGATGAGTTGGTGCAAGTCATGCATTTGCCTATCTTGCCAACCTATGCCGCACTTCATATCCTCTCGCAGGCGGGGTATATCGATTTTGAGGAAGACCAAGAGATGCGTCCAAGGGTACAATTGAAAGTGACCACCTCGCATTGGAAAGAGTATTCTTTATCCGCTGACGAAACGAATGTATTGGAATCGTTGATGCGTCGCTATACGGGTATCTTCTCCGATCTGCAATACATCGACCCAGAATCCCTACTCCCCTCTTTAAACTTTAAACTTTCAACTATAAACTCATTATTGGCAAGCCTCGCTGCCCGCGGTCTCCTTATTTATATTCCGCGCACGTGCGCGTGCAGGTTCACCCTGACGCAGGAGCGACAGGAGTCTATTTTCTTACCCAAGCGTATTTATGAAGAACGAAAGGAACAGTATGTAGAGCGACTTCGCGCGATGGTGGAGTACGCGGAGCAAACGCAGTTCTGCCGTAGTCAAGTGCTCTTGCAGTATTTCGGTCAATCAGATGCCCCCGTTTGTGGCACGTGCGATGTATGTCGTGCCATTCTTTCCTAAAGCAGTTTTTGCTTATACTCTGCCACTTTCGTTGAATAGGCCGCTTTATACTGTGCGGGAACAGGTTCAGCAGGAGGAGAAACCATCTTCAAAGGGTCGATGGGCGTGCCGTTCTTCCACACACGGAAATCCAAATGGGGTCCGGTACTCGAACCCGTGGATCCGACATAACCAATCACTTCCCCTTGTTTGACGCGCTTACCCACCGCCAAGCCTTTGGCATAGCCTTTGAGGTGCATATAACCGGTGGTATAGGTGGCATTATGCTTAATCTTAATTGTGTTTCCTCCTCCCCCCTTATACTGCTTCATGGTCACTACCCCATCACCTAATGCCACCACAGGCGTTCCTGCCGGTGCGGCATAATCCACGCCCGTGTGCGGGCGCACGATTTTATAAATAGGGTGTTTGCGCGCGTACGTGAAGGTAGAAGAAATACGCTTATAGTTGAGCGGTGCCTTGAGAAAAGCCTTGCGCAAACTGTTTCCTTGGGCATCAAAGTAATTGGCAACCGTTCCCTGCTTAAAATAGTACGCCTCCTGCCACTGCTTGCCGTGGTAGAAAGTAGCGGCATGAATACGACCTAAGCCCACAGGTGTGTCATCTACAAAATACTCATCGAAATAGACGGACACAGAGTCGCCTTTTTGCAGCCCGAAGAAGTCAATCGTCCAAGCATAAATCTCACTGAGTTCCAGTGCCACTTCGGGCGATATGTTGTTATCCACCATCGCATTCCAAAGGGACGACTCTATCCCCACCTTGACACTGCGAGCGACCGTGTCCACGGGTTTGACAATATGATCCACATAGAACGAGTCCTGCATATGAAACACATAAGCTTCCCGAACGGAAGGGATATAAACGAGGTGCTTCAGATGCTGTCCCTGTTCGTCCGATTGGCAGAAAGTGATATACTGCTTGTCAGGACGGATAGAGCGGGTATCAAACTCACTGCGTTTGAGTGACGTGAGAAAGACTTGTTGTTCGCGCGAGGCTCCCGCCTTGGCGAAGATAGCACCCATCGTTTGACCGCTTTTGACATAGGACGTATCTATCGTAAACGAGTCCACGGGAATATCGTACACGCGCACCTCCTCTTTGGGGGCGCGAGCACCGCAAGCGATCAGGATAAAACCTAATAGCAAGGAGAGAAAGATATGTTTCATAGTTTCTTAGGGAACTTACGGAACCAACCGCTCACTTTCAAACGAATAACACCTAAGAGGGCTTCCGAGAAGATGCCTCCGGACATCTTACTGGTTCCTAATACACGATTGACAAAGACAATCGGCACTTCCTTTATCGTAAAGCCGCACTTATAGGCGGTATATTTCATCTCAATCTGGAAAGCATAGCCCTTGAAGCGAATCTTATCCAGTTCAATAGTCTCCAATACTTGACGACGATAGCCCACAAAACCGGCGGTGGTATCACATATCTTAACCCCTAACACGGTGCGAACATACTTGGACGCAAAATAACTCATCAGCACACGCCCCATCGGCCAGTTCACTACGTTCACGCCCGTGAGGTAACGCGAACCAATCGCCACATCGGCTCCTTGTTTTTCCAAGGCTTCCGTCAGTTTGACAAGGTCGTTGGGGTTATGACTAAAGTCCGCATCCATCTCAAAGATGAGGTCATAATCATGCTCCAAAGCCCACTTAAAGCCGGCAATATAGGCCGTGCCTAATCCTAACTTACCCTTGCGCTCTACAATGAATAAGCGTTCAGGATAGGTGTTCTTCATGAGTTTTTTGACAATCTTTGCTGTTCCATCGGGCGAACCGTCATCAATAACAAGGACGTTAAAATCGACGGGCAAAGTCATCACGGCCGTGATGATAGCCTCAATATTCTCCTTTTCGTTGTAAGTAGGGATAATGACAAGACGTTGCATAATTGCTGATTGGTGATTGCTTATTGATTATTGCTTATTGATTCTTCTTGGATTATTTCGTCCGTTAGATGATAGACCGGACTGGGATCAAGGCGGTCCAACGAACGCAGGAATACATCCTCGCCGGGAACAACACCTATATCTAAAAGAGCCTGAGCTACCGTGTCGTACGCCACCTGAGGCGTATTATTTTCCGGGCTTAAATGGCAGAGCCAAATATTTCTCAATCCCTTATTATAGACCCGTTGCAGCACTTGTCCGCAGGTAGTGTTACTTTGGTGCCCTAACGGAGAAAGGATACGTTGCTTGAGGTAGGTAGGATACGGACCGTTGAGAAGCATGTGCTCATCGTGATTAGCCTCGATAACGAGGTGATTGGTGGTCATCATATACTCCTCTAACTCGGGGGAGGGCGTACCGCAGTCGGTCACCAACATAAAACGTTGCCCCAAGAAATCGACCACATACGAAAGGCAATCGGTAGAGTCATGGCTAACGGATAGAGCAGTAATCTTAATACCGCCCACATCGAAGGTTTTGTTCTTCTCTATATAGCGGCGCGAGGTGCGTAGTTTCTCCCTTACGCCGTAGTTACGGTCAATACCTTCATGTATCTGAGGCGTGGTGTAGATAGGCAGATGCACCTTCTCACCCAACGTGCCTACGGCGCGGATATGGTCAGCATGATCGTGAGTAACGACGACTGCCATGATATTCTGGAAATCTAGCCCCATCTCGCGCAAGTCGTGCTGAATGGTACGCGCAGCAATGCCCGCGTCAATCAGGATACCCCGATAACGCGTTCCTATGTAGTAACTATTGCCGCTACTACCACTCGCCAACGATCTAAACACAAGCGGTTCCATAACCCATTCTATGCCTAATTTAAAAATCGACTGCAAAGATAGTAAAAGTTTTTCAATTATGCAAATTTTTCGCAAATTTATTTGCGTATATGAGAAAAAATGAGTAATTTTGCAGTCAAAATAAAATATCTTGAGGTAAAATGTATAAATTTAATAGTATGAAAAGGTCTATTTTAGTATTGCTCTTTACGTTTGTTAGTATTTCGATTTTTGCGGCTCCCTATATCTTGACCGGGGACTCAGTGGAAATAATTCATGACACCTCTGATAAGGCCAATTACTATGTCAAGATTTTCACGCATCGCAATACGGATATGTATGAAGTGGATATTGATGTCTGGCCCATGAAGGCTTCGGTGATTGGTTCGTTTACGGCTAAGGACGGAACGATTGACTACTTCAATAGCGGTTTATACAAGAACAATAGTATATCATACTATTGCGAAGATACTTCCCGCATTGAACTTACCATTACCAAGATTAACGACGACACGTGCGAGGTAACGGCATATATTCAGGCATCACGAAAGAATGTTTTATATTCGTATCAAATCAACACGTTCCGCTTTGCCTATAAAACCGGTGATGTGCCGCCAGACCCTACGGAGGACCCTTATCGCTTTGAACCTGAACAACCCGTTAGCCAAGCTTTCAATGGTCAGATAGTGGCCGTCAAAGACAAACGCGAAGAGACCGGTTGGATCAATATCACGCTCAGCGACTCGATTGATCAACAATGGGATTGGATGGAGTTGGATCTAGTGGTGGATAGTTTCGCTATGCCTGTGGGCACGTTCACTTTCTCGGCAGATAGTGCCAGGGGCACTTTCATTGCCTCGCCCGGCTATCGAAGTCGGAATGACTATCCTTCCTATATTGCCATTCGAGGAAATGAATGGGGACAATACACGCCCTATTACATCAAGAGCGGCAGCCTCACTTTTTCGCTTAACGAGAAGGGTGACACGGTCTATGTGTCGGGGTCGGTGACAAGCCAACACGGGTCCACGTTTACCATAAATGTGACGAGTTATAACGAGTTCTACTATGAACCTTTCCCACCTAAACCGCAGGAGGAGAAAGAGTTAACGATAGACTCGGTAGTGGTTACTTATGTAGGAGCTTTTGATTTGGAGAACATGCGGGTTTATGATTATGAGTTCAATTTCTCATATTTGGAGGATTATCCGAATCTCATTTTAAGTGTTATGTTGCCCTCGGAGAACAGATTGACTGAAGGCACTTACACGATGGAGAGCGGTCATGTCTATTCGCCCCTTCTCTTTCAGAACCAATCGGATTTCAACGACTATTTCTTCTACGGAGAGAACTATCATTTCACCCAAATAACCCTTACGCTTACCCATAAGGGCGGGGATATCTGGCAATACGGAGTTGACATGAGCACCGATGTGGGCAGTCATTATTACTTCACGTTGGAGCAGGATCCGCATCTGAGCAAAACTCCCACCGTGTTGCCATTCCTAAAAGACAATAAAAAAGCGATGAAAGTTCTTCGCAATCAACAAATTGTAATCAAATCCAACAACAATGAATATATCTTATAAGTGGCTCAAACGGTACATCAACCTCACGGACGATGCACAAACCGTAGCAAAAATCCTCACTTCCATCGGACTGGAAGTAGGTACCGTAGAAACAATTCAAACCATCAAAGGCGGCCTTGAAGGCCTCGTAGTGGGTCAAGTGCTCACGTGTGTTCCCCACCCTAATAGTGATCACCTACATATCACGACCACCGATTACGGCGAGGGACCCGTACAGATTGTGTGCGGCGCGCCCAATGTAGCTGCCGGTCAGAAAGTGATTGTAGCGACTGTGGGCACACGCCTCTATTCCGGAGACGAGAGTTTTGTTATCAAACGCGGTAAGATCCGCGGCGAGGAGAGTCTCGGCATGCTCTGCGCCGAGGACGAAATCGGCGTTGGTACCAGCCATGACGGTATTATCGTTCTGCCGAACGACACGCCCATCGGCATGCCCGCCAAAGAGTACTACCACATAGAGGACGACACACTGATCGAAGTCGATATCACCCCCAACCGCAGCGACGGTGCCAGCCATTATGGCGTGGCGAGAGACCTTTACGCTTATTATGTTGCGCATAATAAGCAGTTGAAAGTTGAAAGTTTAAAGTTGAAAGAAGGTACGCCTGACGGCGATAGTTTAAAGTTAACCAAACCCAATGTATCCGCCTTCAAAGTGGATAATCACGATTTACAGATTAAGGTTCAGGTCGAGAATACAGACGCTTGTCCGCGCTATTCGGGTGTAACCCTACAGGGTGTAACCGTCAAAGAGTCACCCGAGTGGCTCAAAAATGCCCTCACGAGCATCGGTCTTCGTCCCATCAATAACATCGTGGACGTAACCAACTTCGTTCTCTTTGAGATGGGACAAGCTCTCCATGCTTTTGATGCCGACAAGATTGCCGGGCGTCAGATTATCGTTAAGAACGCTGAACAAGGACAAAAATTCGTCACCTTGGACGGCGTAGAGCGCACGCTTGACAGTCGCGACCTGATGATCTGGAACGCCAACGAACCGATGTGCATTGCCGGTGTATTCGGCGGACAAGACTCGGGCGTTACGGAAAAAACGACCAATGTCTTCCTTGAGTCTGCTTATTTTGACCCCGTCTCCATTCGTAAGACGGCGCGTCGTCACCAACTCCAAACCGACGCTTCCTTCCGCTACGAACGCGGTTGCGATCCTAATAACACGATGTACGTGCTCCAACGCGCAGCTCTGCTTATGCAAGAGGTGGCGGGCGGCACCATCGCTATGGAGCCCGTGGATAGGGTGAACGGCGGAGAGGCAGAGAGGCAGAAAGGAGAACCGTTTGCGCCGTTTGAAGTGGAGGTGTCACTTGACAGAGTGAATCAACTGATTGGTAAAGAACTCGGCAAAGAGATGATTGAAACCATCATGAGCGCATTGGAAATGAGGTTTGAGTGGCAAGGGAAAGTGGAAAGTGAAAGTGGAAAGTGGAAAGTATTGGTTCCAAGGTACCGCGTGGATGTACAGCGCGAATGCGATGTGGTGGAGGATATACTCCGTATCTATGGGTACAATAATATCGAGTTCCCCGATAAACTGAACACGAACCTATGCTATAACCCCAAACCTAACGTAGTGGCACTGCAACGCAAGGTGTCCGAACAACTCACCGCACAAGGGTTCAACGAGATAATGAATAACTCGCTCACGAAGATGAGTTATTATCAGGCAGAAGGGCAGAAAGGCGGAGAGGCAGAGGGCGGTTGGCTGGATAGTTGCGTGAAGATTAAGAATCCGCTGAGTCAGGATTTAGGCGTGATGCGTCAAACACTCCTCTTTGGAGGTCTGGAGAGTATATCCCGCAATGTGAACCGCAAGAACAGCGACCTCAAATTCTATGAGTTCGGTAATTGCTATCATCTCGTCGGAAGTGGCTTGTCACAATGCCAATGCCCCGCATCGGCAGGAGGTGACCGCACTTCCTCCTCTCCCCAGAAAGTGGTACTTTCCGGGGACCCCATTGATAATTATACTGAGGAGATGCATTTGGGTTTGTGGCTGACGGGAAACAAGAGCAAACTCAGTTGGGTGCGCAAGGAGGAGAAATCGTCCTTCTACCAACTGCACGCTTATGTGAACGCGATCCTCACCCGCCTCGGTGTGAACATCGACAAATGTACGCTCGAACCCGCCATTGACCCCAACGGCGAATCCTGCTGTGGCATCGCAAACCTGTTCTCTGACGGACTCGTTATCAAGGCCCCCAATAAAGCCATTATCGGTTATATGGCAATCGTCAGTCCCGCTACGCGCAAGGGCTTTGATATTGACAACGAAGTCTTCTATGCCGACCTCTATTGGGATGCACTCGTTAAACTCAATAAGCAATATAAGCCCGTGATTAGCGACTTGGCTAAGTTCCCGGAAGTCAAACGCGACTTTGCACTGCTCGTCAATAAAGAGGTTGAGTTTGCGGACTTGGCTCGCGCTGCGTTCGAGACCGAGCGCAAACTGCTCAAGAACGTCTTCCTATTCGACGTGTACGAGGGTAAGAACCTCGAGGAGGGCAAGAAATCGTATGCTTTGTCCTTCATCCTGCAAAACGAGGAAGACACGCTCAAGGATAAGCAGATTGAGAATATCATGGACCGCCTCAAACAGATGTTTGAAACCAAGTTCGAAGCCAAACTTAGATAGGCTACAGGTAACAGGCAATAGTATATGGATTATAAAGAAGAAATAGCAAGACGGCGGACATTTGCGGTCATAGCGCACCCGGATGCCGGTAAGACGACTCTCACCGAGAAGCTGCTGCTCTACGGAGGTGCCATCCACACCGCCGGGGCGGTCAAATCCAATAAGATACGCAAAACCACCACCTCCGACTGGATGGAGATAGAGAAACAGCGCGGTATATCCGTAGCCACCTCCGTGATGGGATTCGACTACGAGGGATTCCATATCAACATCCTCGACACCCCGGGTCACCAGGACTTTGCGGAGGACACCTTCCGCACCCTCACGGCCGTGGATTCGGTGATTATCGTCATTGACTCCGCCAAGGGCGTAGAAACGCAGACGCGCCGCCTCATGGAGGTGTGTCGCATGCGCAAGACACCCGTCATGGTGTTCATGAATAAGATGGACCGCGAGGGCAAAGATCCCTTTGACCTTATGGACGACGTAGAAGCCGAACTCGGTATTCATGTCACTCCCATGACGTGGGCGAAAGGTCAAGGGGAACGCTTTGAGTCGGTGAGCAGTCTATATAACGTGGAGGGCACGACTTTCACGCTCCTTGATAAACCTGCGGACATGAAGCAGGACGATTGGGACCTCATCAAAGAGGTCTATCCCCGTTTCGATAAAGCGGCCTATGAGGCAGGCGAACTGGCTCCCGTCTTTTATGGCAGTGCCTACAAGACGATTGGCATCGAACAGATGTTAGAGTGCTTCATTCGTTTGGCTCCCAGCCCTCGACCCGTAGAAGCGCAGGAGCGCACGGTCAATCCTACGGAGGAGAAGTTCACCGGTTTCTGCTTTAAGATTCACGCCAACCTCGACCCTAACCACCGTTCGTGTATCGCTTTCTTCAAGATCTGTTCGGGACGCTTCGAACGTAACCAATATTACAAACACGTGCGCAAGGACCAACAGATGCGCTTCAGTGCACCGACCTGCTTCATGGCGCAAAAGAAAGAAACCGTGGACGAGGCGTTTGCCGGCGATGTAGTCGGTTTGCCGGATACCGGTAACTTCAAGATAGGCGACACGCTCACGAGCGGAGAGAACCTGCATTTCAAGGGCCTACCCTCCTTCTCGCCCGAGATGTTCAAGTACATCGAGAACGCGGACCCCATGAAACAAAAGCAGTTGGAGAAGGGTATTCACCAACTCATGGACGAGGGTGTTGCGCAGCTCTTTGTCAATCAGATGAACGGGCGTAAGATCATCGGTACCGTAGGGCAGTTGCAGTTTGAAGTGATACAGTACCGTTTGGAGCACGAGTACAACGCCCTTTGCCGGTGGGAGAATATACCCATGTACAAGGCTTGTTGGGTAGCACCTGCTGAGCCTAACGATCCCGAATATGAAGCAGAGTTGGAGTTATTCAAGAAGCGCAAGGTGCAGTACATGGCCACCGACAAGGAAGGTCGCGACGTCTTCATGGCGGATAGCGCTTATGTACTCAATATGGCACAAAACGATTATAAGCATATTAAATTTCACTTTACATCAGAGTTCTAATTATGAAAAACTTGAAATTGAGGCTCATTATCATGAATTTCCTGGAGTTTGCCGTCTGGGGAGCGTATTTAACTTCAATGGGACGTTATCTCGGTTCCCACGGATTTGCCACTCATATCGGTTGGTTCTACTCCGTTCAAGGAATCGTGAGTCTGTTCATGCCTGCACTGATGGGTATCGTAGCCGACCGTTGGATTCCGGCGCAAAAGACGCTCAGCTTATGCCATCTGTTAGCGGGTCTGTTTATGGGCGGTGCCGGTGTTTATGCTTTTGCAGCGGGTGATGCCGTAGCCTTCCCCACTCTGTTCACGTTGTACACGCTGTCGGTAGCTTTCTTTATGCCAACCTTGGGTCTGACGAACTCCGTGGCTTTCAATGCTCTTATTAAAGCCAAGATGGACACCGTAAAGGACTTCCCTCCCATTCGTGTTTTTGGTACGGTGGGTTTCATTGCCACTATGTGGCTTGTGGATCTGCTGGGTCAGATGGATACGCCGGGGCAGTTCGTTATCAGTGGCGGATTGAGCCTGCTGTTAGCCGCTTATTCGCTGAGTCTGCCGGCATGCGAGATTAACAAACAAGCCGGTGATAAGTCGTTGGTAGAAGCGTTGGGACTGAATGCGTTTGCACTCTTTAAGCAAAAACGTCTGGCACTGTTTTTCTTCTTCTGCATCATGTTAGGTATGTGCCTGCAAGTGACCAACGGTTTTGCCAATCCGTTCCTCGGATTCTTTGCTAATTTCCCTGAGTGGGCGGATTCTTTCGGTGTCAAGCACTCCGGTATTTTGATCTCTATCTCGCAGATATGTGAGGCCCTCTGCATCTTGCTTATTCCTTTCTTCCTCAAGCGTTTTGGTATCAAGAACGTGATGCTCATGGCTTTCTTTGCGTGGGTGCTGCGCTTTGGATTCTTTGGATTAGGTAACCCCGGATTCCCGGGCGTGTTGCTGTTCGTGCTTAGTTGCGTTGTTTATGGTTTTGCCTTTGACTTCTTCAATATATCCGGCGCGCTTTACGTGGATCAAGAGACGCAACCCGAGATGCGCTCGTCCGCACAGGGTCTGTTCGTGATGATGACCAACGGCTTTGGTTCCACGATTGGTACATTGGCCGCACAGGCGATTGTTAACCGCTATGTCAATACGCCGACTGCTGCCGGAGCTACTATCATGCAGCAGTGGGCAGGTTGGCAAACGAGTTGGTATATCTTCGCCGGCTTTGCGTTAGTAGTAGGTATTGCTTTCTGGATCTTCTTCCCGCGCACGCGCGCTAATAATATCAAGGAATAACTAAACCCGTTACCATGTACCGCAAGGAACTTACCTATTATTTCTCGTCCCCCGTCGCCTATATCGTGATTGGGTTGTACTTGGTGACCATCAGTCTCTTCCTTTGGGTTATCCCGGGGGAGTGGAACATCTTGGAATCGGGTTACGCCCAAGTGGATGGGCTCTTCTACCTCTCCCCGTGGCTGTTTATGATTCTCTGTCCTGCACTAACGATGCGCCTCTTTGCCGAGGAGCGACAGTCCGGAACATGGGATTTGCTCATGACCAAGGGTTTGCCGTTGGGACGAATAGTGGTGGAGAAAGCCTTGGCGGCGTGGACGTTGCTTATCATCGGTATCCTCCCCTGTTTGGTGCATTATTTTATCGTTTATTGGCTTGCCGAACCGGTGGGCAATATCGATTTGGGTCAGTTCATCGGCGGTTGGATTGGACTGATACTGCTCAGTGGTGCAATGATTAGTGTGGGGGTTATGGCGGGGGCTTGCACCAAGAGTCAGATTGTAGCTTTCATTGCGGGAGCGGTGATTAACTTCGTGCTTTATTGGTTGCTCATGCAGAACCATTATATGAGCATGGGTCGCGGAGTGATCGACCTGCGGGATGTCCTCTTCTTCACCCTCGTTGCCCTCACCTCCATCGTCCTTGCGATTATAATACTTGACAAAGTGACCCACAAATAACCCTACTCCTCTACTCCTCTACTCCTCTACTCCTCTACTCCCCTACTCCCATGACAAGAATCGGTCTTCTATCGGACACCCACGGTCTTCTGGACCGCCGCGTCTTGGAGCATTTCAAAGACGTGGACGAGATATGGCATGCCGGGGACATCGGCAGCGAGGAGGTGCTGCGCGCCTTGCGCGAGTTCAAACCCACAAGGGCGGTGTTTGGCAACATGGACAGCGGGGATGTGCGTTATACGCTCAGCGAGTTCTACCGTTTTAAGGTGGAGGACATCAATGTACTGCTCACGCACATAGGCGGATACCCGGGACGATATAACCCGTGGCTCATTCCCATGTTTGAGAAGGAGAAGCCGGATTTATTCGTTTGCGGACATAGTCATATCTTGAAGGTGCAGTACGATCATCATTATGGTTTTTTGACCATGAATCCGGGGGCGGCAGGTAAGCAGGGTTGGCAGACGGTTCAGACGCTGCTAAGGTTTGTCATTGATGGTCACGAGATCAAGGATTTGGAAGTTATCGAATTGGCACGAAAATGAGGTTAAAACAGGGGTATTTTGACATAAATATGTTAAAAAACATAATTTTCAGCCTAATTTAGGTTACAAAATGTGTTGCTAAACATAGAAATGCCTATTGCACATGTCAAAAAAAAGCAGTAATTTTGCACTCGAAATTGATACAACACAATCTTTTTTGTACCTTAAAAAATTAACAGACTAATACCTTGGAAAAATAGACGTCGCGACGACGTCTTTTTTCTTTGTATATACTCCTCCTTTCCTCCTTCCTATTTCCTCCATCCCATTTCCTATCCCTACTCCCAAAACTATGCGATTTTTATCAAAATCTGCCATTTTTTGACTAAAAAACACTTTTTCTTCTTGTCATGTATTGCATATATCAAGAAAAAGTTGTAACTTTGCACTCGATATCGTTTCGCCAAACGTAAAGTCGCTCCGGCGACACCGATAAATACCATCGCTCACCGATGTAAAACAGTGAGGACATATTATCGCGCATTAGCCAATAACTAATCGCGAACGGCGTTTACTAACGCTTGTTATCGACCTTTTGGAACCTGAGAAATTTCAAAATTTAGATCTCGAAAACAAGCAGGTAGTAGATGTCCATGGGTGTATTATACCTATGCCTTTGTGCATGGTTGATATACACGCGTGGGTTTCTATTTGCTTATTCGGATCTATAGGTATTCTCAGGACCTCAAAAGGCGGATAAGCAGAGCAGAAATCAGCGTTTTTTATTTTATCACATAGACGCGTTCTTAGCACGTAAGCGACCGAAGCTTGCGTGCTAATTTTGTTTGTACAAATATTAACCCATAAATGACCAAAAAAAATGAGTAGAATTCAAGACATTAGAGCCTTTGCCAATAGGATTGACGAGGCTGTGAACGAGTACTTACAGTACCCGGAGAGTTATAAGAATCCGGTTCTTCACGTCTATTTGGACAAGGACGAACGGGAGTACAAGGCAGAGATTGCTGAAAACATGCAAGGCACGGAGGATGAGGGTGTTTATCCCATTGCCTCGGTGATACGCAAAGACGAGAATGGACAAGACGAATCCGACTGCGACCGCATAGATGAGATCGCGAATAGTTGGCTCTTCTTGGACCATTAAGGGACAGCGGGAGTGACCGCTGACAAATAGAACACGATTTGGCTGCCACCCATAAACGACCAAAACGAGGTCGGCCAACTCGATTTATACTGGGCAACAAATGCTTGGTAGTGTTGGGCTTTGGTCGGCCTTTGGGCGCTATCAGGCGTTGCCCTTTTGGAAGAGAAAAAGAAATAAAGATATTGATATGAAAAATCTTACTTATGATGAGAAACGGAAATTATATTATGACATAATTGACGTTTATGAACAAATGCGTGACTGCATAGAGTCTTTTATTGCTGGAGATTATGAAAATTGTGAAAAGGAGCCATATTTATGGGTGTACCCCATAGAAGGAGGTTGGGAAGCCGCAATATGTGAAGCAGGCGATGAACCTGAACACTTTATGTACGATCTTAATAGTTTTATTTCTGTTGATTCTGACACGGGATTACTCGTGCCCAACAAGGAAGAAATCAGCCATGTTATTTACGATGTGTTGAATTCGGATAAATAAATATGAGCAATAGGAAATACACATTTATTGACCTTTTTGCAGGTTGTGGCGGATTATCCGAAGGATTTATGCAGTCCAGAAGATATGAGGGACTAGCTCATGTTGAGTGGGAAATGCCAATGGTTGACACTCTCCGACATCGCCTTGTCCAAAAATGGGGACATACAGAAGAAGATGCGAAAAGACGTGTTTTATGTTTTGATGTCCAAAAGACAGAAGAATTGATTAATGGTAATTGGACCGAAGAGACCTCTAATTTATATGCGAGCAAGAATTCTGATTTTGTTTCTCAACATGGTTTAAAAGGTTTAGTGGGAAAGAAGGGTGTAGATCTAATTATAGGAGGTCCTCCCTGTCAAGCTTATTCTATCGCAGGTAGAGCGCAAGACCCGCACTCCATGAAATTGGACTACCGAAACTACCTGTTTGAGAGTTTTGTTAAGATTGTTGATGCATTTAAGCCGAAGGTTTTTGTATTCGAGAACGTGCCGGGTTTACTAAGTGCTTGTCCAGGGGATAAGCCGGTAAAGGAGCGTATATTTGAAGCATTTGATAAAATTGGTTACCAAATACGTACACCTGAGAACTTAAAGGATTCTGTTTATTGTGCAGAAGATTATGAAACTCCTCAAAAACGTAATCGAGTTATTATCATCGGAGTGCAGAAAGATGGAGGATTAAACGTAGAAGATTTCTACCAAACATTGACCAATCGTAAGTGTAAGAAATATACTACAGTACGCGATGCTATTGGCAATATGCCGAAGTTCAAGCCACTAGAACACCCTCAAAAGGGTCCGCACGGAGGTATTTCACATGAATTAGTAGGGATGAGCAACCCTTACACATTAAATGTTCCTAGATATCAAAACATGCGTGATATTGAAACATTTAGGTTGTGGTTAACTCAAAATATGAATTCTTGGTCAACAGAAGCAAAACTTGCCTATTATACAAAAGTATCCGGAAAGAAATCAAATCATGTAAAGTATCGTAGTTTGGATTGGGATAAGCCTTCTCCAACTATCGTTGCGCATTTACACAAAGATGGATTGATGTTTATTCACCCTGATGTAGAGCAATTACGTTCAATTACGATTAGAGAGGCTGCTTGCTTACAGTCTTTCCCTCTAGATTTTGAATTTATTGCCTCCACCCCCTATTGTTATAAAATGATTGGTAATGCAGTACCTGTTGCGTTTGCTCGCAATATAGGAAAGGCAGTTGCTGAAACGTTAGATAAATTTGTACAGAAATGATAAGACCATTAAATGTATTAGTTGCTTGCGAGGAGAGTCAAGCTGTATGCAAAGCATTTCGACTATTAGGCCATAATGCTTATAGCTGTGATTTGTTGCAGTGTAGCGGTGGTCATCCTGAATGGCACTTTAATCATGACATCGCAACAGTATTAGATAAAACAGATTTGACTTTGCAAAATGGGGAACAAGCCATTATAGAAGGTGATTGGGATATTATGATAGGTCACCCTCCTTGCACATTTCTTGCTGTAAGTGGTGCTAAATGGTATTATCATCCGGAAGATAAGGATTTACCTATCGAACAACGTCGCCCACATCCAAAATTTCCCAATAGAGCACAAGATAGAGAAGATGGTGCTGCTTTCTTTATGTTATTGGCCAATGCTAATATTAAACGAATTGCTATAGAGAATCCTGTTGGTATAATGAGTCGACGTTGGAGAAAACCGAATCAAACAATTCAACCCTATATGTTTGGAGATCCCTTCTCTAAAGGTACATGTCTATGGCTTAAAAACTTAAGAGAACTTCACCCAAGTAAGGAAACCAATGACCGTGGAGAGTGGATTGTTTTTGGAAGTGGTAAAAAATTGCCGAAATGGTATTCTGATGGATTGACCAAAACCAAGTCTGCCGAAGAAAGACGCACAGCTCGAAGTAAAACATTTCCTGGTATTGCTCGTGCTATTGCAGAACAATGGACTATTCAAATTGCATGGGAAGAAAATCTATTGACACCTGAAGAAAAAAACATCTTGGGGGATGATTATGTAAACTTGAATAGGAAAAATCCTGAACAACTAGCAATTGTAGAAGAACATGAACAAGATCTGATAAATTATTGGAGGAATTAATATGGCAAATGGTAATGTTAGTGGTCGTCAAATGAATGTCTATGCTGCGACTAAATCTGACCCTATCTGCAAATGGCGTGCTGTCAGCATCAGCAATGCCGTTGAACTTGTAAAATGGCTTCCAAAGAAACCGATGTCAAAAGAAGCCTTCCGTGATTATATGTATAATCATTTGGATGGAGATTTTTTTCATACGGCCTATCAGTTAGCCTGTCAAATGGGTTTATATTATGAGGATGACGAGCAATACATACCTCGATTTGATCATAATATAACAGAAGATGAAGCTCTCGCTTATCTCACGAAGTGGATGTCACGATATTATGTCCCCAACCCCTTCACAAAACGCGGTTTTATTAATGTACCACCTATACACCTTGTTAATGCCTTAATGGAATATATGGAAAACCATCCTACTAAACCAAATTTAGCAACCGCAGGTGCAGCACTGTTTGGAGGTGAGATGGGAAATATTTCTAGTGTAAAATCTATGCTCAACTCTTTTGCCAATGTATTATCCATAAACGCAAATTACGATATTGTTGTTAATGTTAACAATTATGGTCCTGTCAGAGTTGACGTTGACAGGGATGACAAAAATGCTTTTTTTGAACACTTTAATTAATACCACATATGAATTTACTTTATATTTGTAAGGTCTCAGCATACCAAGCTGCTGGAAATCAAATTGACATTCCCAAAAAGATTGCTAAAGATTTTTTTGGCGCATCAGATGCGGTCATTAAGGGGGCAAATAATATGGAGATAAATGTCTGCCATATCAATAACCTTACTGAATTTGTCCAAATTGAAATACAACCGGCCACCAATCCGCGTTTTAGTTCAAAATTAAACTCATTTTTAGAGAAGAATGGAGATAAATTATCCGAGGGAGATTTATTGGTGGTTGAAAAAATAGAAAGGAGTTATTGCATCCGAGTTATTAAATGTTCAGATGCTAAATATGAACCTTTAGTAGATTTGTTTGATAAAGAAGAGAAACATGCTTTGGTGACGGCGAGTTTAAATATAACTCCGGAGAACTTAGATAAAGTATCACCAGATTATCTCCCCTATCTTGCTGCCCTTCGCACAAAGCCTTTCATGCTTTTAGCCGGTATCAGCGGTACGGGTAAATCGCGTATCGTTCGCGAAATGGCAAAGGCTTGTTGGAAGGAAGGTGATGAGGATTTTGGAAAGAACAAACCCTCTAATTTTGAGATGGTTCAGGTGAAACCGAATTGGCATGATTCATCCGAAGTATTTGGTTATGTGAGCCGTATTGGAGAGAAGCCTCATTTCGTGGCGGGCGATTTCCTTAAATTCGTTGCCAAGGCATGGGAACATCTTGACAAACCGTATTTCCTCTGCTTAGATGAAATGAATTTGGCTCCGGTAGAGCAATACTTTGCGGAATACCTTTCTGTGATTGAAAGTCGCAAATTAGCAGACGAGGGCAAGACAATCTATACAGACCCCATACTAAAAAAGAGTGCTGATGCTTGGTGGTGGGATCTCTGCTGCGAGTTAACAGAAAGCGAAGACTTGCGCATAAAATTTAGAGATAACGGTATCTGCTTACCTCAAAACCTCTTTGTGATTGGTACCGTCAATATGGACGAAACAACCTATAGTTTCTCTCGCAAAGTGCTTGACCGCGCCATGACTATTGAGATGAACGAAGTTAATCTTAATGGTGGTTTAGATAAGAATGCCGAAAAGGAATTCTCTTATATTGAAGCTGATGCCGTTATCGGTACTGCTGTTGAAGGTTGCGATGTTTATACACAAAAGAAATCCATTTGTGATGTTGTTCTTAACTATCTCCAAGCAGTAAATGACAAATTAGAAGGCACTCCGTTTAAGATTGCTTATCGTACTCGTAACGAATTCCTTGTATATGCCGTTAATCGTCTGCTATTATCAACCAACGAAGATAAAGATGCATTGCTCAAGGTAGCTATGGACGAAATGACAAGCATGAAGATTCTTAGCCGCATTGAAGGCGAAAGAAGCAAATGCGTTAAGCCTTTAGAGGGAATCCGCGATGTCCTCGAAGAAACTCTTTCCGTAGAGCAGCAAGAAAAGAGTGTTTCTCTCAAGAAGATAGAAAGCATGCTCAAGAAAGGCGATTATATTAGCTATTGGGATTAATGGAGACGCTTCAACTCCAATATGAAGATGACTTTGTCCTATCAATAGAAAGCACTCATTTTCTTGATAGATGGCATAAGGCGATAGACAACCTAAATGAGGATTGTCTAGTGTCATCCTATAAATGGACGGAGGGAACAAAGCCTAATGCCCTTCATCTATTAGGTGATACTTCCATTGAGATTGCCAACGGAGCCACGGGAAAGGCCTTCTTCTTTGAGAATACGGATTACTCTATCTGGGTGGATTTTGAAAGTCATGTTAAAGTAAAGGCCGTTCAAATTCGCACGGACGCAAAGGAAATAGAATCGCAGTTCAAGTTCCACCCATCAAAGAATGTGTTCGCCGGTTTTATCAATTACAAGAATGATATAGGCATGGCGGATTTATGTTTCCGCTATCAATTGGAATCGGGCGAATGGAAAGAATTCTGCTTCTCATATGAGGTTTTATCAACAAAGTTAGACTATCATAGCGATTGGAAAACCATCCTTACGGACATTGAGAATGAATACCACATGTTGGCTTGGGATTATTTACGTCAAACCTACCATAATATAGGCGAGACGGAAGGTACTCCTAATTCGCTTACTTGGTGGACCATTTTCCGGCAGCAACAACAAGCCTACACCAATGCATGCAGAGCTATTCTCGCTAAACCTCGTCATCGCTTACGTCCTATTGTCAACTATTTACGAGCGGATAAGATTAAGCAAATGACGCCACAAATAGAGCAAGCGTTTGCTGAACATAAAGGTCAAGCGGACTATCTCTATCGAGTTGAGGAGCAGGTAACCTCTCATGACACTATAGAG
Organism: Paludibacteraceae bacterium; assembly: GCA_045599545.1. Lineage (GTDB taxonomy): Bacteria > Bacteroidota > Bacteroidia > Bacteroidales > Paludibacteraceae > Colicola. The sequence continues at coordinate 21,927 of JAZRWG010000026.1, forward strand.
AATCGCTTCCTTAAATATACACTTCGCTATATAACGGATAAGTTTGTAGAAGTTTCTCAAGAATTGCTGAATTGGAACAATAAGAGTATTTCTGATACACTTCGTCAAGAGATTGAGCAGACCCAAATTGAGTTACGAACACTTACCCATAATCCGTTCTTCCGCACAGTAGGAGCTTTCAAAGGATTTAAGCAAGAATCCCTAATCTTGTTGCGTGACCCTTATTATGCTACCATTTATCGTACCTACCAAATATTGCGTAAATCGTTCTCGTTGCAAGAAGGCTTATTCCATCTGCAGACCAAGGATATTGCGACTCTTTATGAGATATGGTGCCTTATCCAAGTTAGTCATATAGTCAGTGAGAAATTAGGAGATAAGGTGACCTTTACTCAGCAAAATCGTCCGGAGTTACATCCTCTCTTTGTTTCAGACCTCAAGCAAGGCGAGCAATCGGCTATCGTCTATAAGAATGGCGATGTTGAATTGGCCAAGGTTGTGTATAATCCCAAACATACGGATGAAATAGAGGGTGATGGTCTTCGTGGCATAGAACACTTAACCTCTCGCACTGTCAACCAAAAGCCCGATATTGTACTGCAATTAACAAAGAACGATATAGAGAAAGGTCTCAAGTTAACATACCTCTTTGATGCAAAATATCGTATCAAGGGTAATGAAGATGGGAGTGATGTTCCGCCTGATGATGCTATCAACCAAATGCACCGCTATCGTGATGCCATCTATTATGCATCCTCCAAGGATAATGACCTTAAAAAAGAAATTATCGGTGGTTATATTCTCTTCCCTGGTAAGGTTCAAGAAAAGAGTGCTGCCGACGCAAATAAGAAATCGCATTTCTTTGCTTCTGTGGATGAGGTCGGCATTGGAGCATTCCCATTACGACCGGACAAACAAGGTCGCGAGTTCTTGGAAGTGTTCATTGAGGAAATACTCCATAAGAATAGTTTTGCAACACTTCAACCCATGATTCCCCAAAAAGGAACCTTTGTCGAGGTTGGTAATCGCGTCCTCCTCGGTCTTGTTAAACCGAGTTCCCGTAGAGGATATAATAAGGTGTTTGAGGAGGGGAATGCGGAACTTTATTATACCGGCCGTCATTTCCCGACTACGATCTCTCTACACAACTTACACTATTTTATGCCAATTATCCAAGGTGTGGGTGTCCGTGATGTTTATGAGGTAGTTAGAGTAAGAACGATTACAAGCTCCGAGGCGCACCAAGTGAAAACCGATCCAGATAACGATATGCGCTTGGCGTTCCATCTTAAGTTCCATCACCGATTGTTTGATGATTTTAAGAAGGTTAATCCCTCTTGTATGGCGGAATACACTTTTGTTGACACCACCTTTGATAAGTTGGATAATTGCCTTTTATAATTTTGTCCCATCATGTATATCCGCTGCCAAGAAGGAGATTCCCAATATATCATAGATACGGAAGGGAAGAAAGTCTATGAAGTGATGGGTAACAACGCCGTTCTATTGAAAACGGAAGCGGACAACTTCATGCGGTGGCATCCGTATTTGGAAGAAATAGAAACAACCGATAGAAAACCAAGGGAAATAAAATAATCTCATTGCACCCCAACACGCACACCAAACAGTGACGCAGTGACGCAGTGACGCATACTTTTATATCCCACCGCGTACATAGGTGTAGTATTAGAAAACTGTGTCACTTGTGTCACTGTGTCACTGAATAGTGTCTACTTTTTTAGGAAAGTGTCAACTAACTTAGGAAAGTGTCTAGCCTTTTAGTTAAAACCAATAAATAACCGTCTACCTTATTTAGGAAAAGTCACTTGTTGGAATTGCATCCGCATTTCTGCTAGCTATGCCGACAACGCTGACATTGATATTATAATCCCCACCCGCGCGTATGTGTATATAGAGAGTACTGTCAGAACTGTCAGTACTGTCAGCAGTGACACGAGTGACAGAAGTGACACGATTTTTATAAACCCTCTATCGCGCGCGGGAAGGAGTTTTAGGTAATCATGTCACTCCTGTCACTCATGTCACCCTAAAAACATAAACTTCAGCATGTGAAACATCCAATGAATAGACAAGTGGGGGTAGGCGGGGTAGGTTATTTAGTAAATACATATACGCGCGCGAGTGTATATTAGAAAAAGCCTACCCCCCCTCTTCGGGAGAGGGGTATATGGTGAAGCCTTCATCACCCATAGCACCCCCGTAGCGTCGTGGGACAGCCGTGGGACCTGCGTGGGCTTGACAAAAACACTGTCTGTCGTGCTTCAGTTAACATACCACTAACATAGCAC
>JAZRWG010000027.1:0-17564 GCA_045599545.1 Paludibacteraceae bacterium
ATAATCAGACCACTCATCGTTACGACAAGGTCAGCTATCAGTACGAGGACTTCTTCTCAACAAAGGAGTCGGATATCTATCGCCCTCACATGACGGCAGGTGTCGGCTTGAAGATTGGTATGAATGAGAACTTCGTTTTGTCTGCCGATTGGGCTATGCCGGTGAATAAGAAGGAGTACATGGAACAAGACAACAATAAGCTTACGAACTTCTACGTCAAGATGGGGTATTTGTTCTAACTTGCTTTCCAAATATGCCATTTTTAAGAAAGTAGTGGAAAAAATTGAAAAATATTACGAAAAAATTTGGTCATATCAAAAAAAAGTTGTACCTTTGTACTCGGATTTGAAAATTGAGTGTTTGGAGTCCAATACTCAATAGTCAATCTTTAATTTGAAATAACGCATAAGACAGTAAACGGTTTAGACACACTACAGCTTATGGGAATATATACAATTGTTATATTATGCCATTGCGCTCATCCTTACGAAAGGTAAGGTTGGGCGTTTTTTGGTGTTTCCGTTGTTTTCCTACCTGTTTTGTGTCGCACCCAGCAAGAGTGTGCTGTTTTTGTGTGTGCCTTGAAAAGGCAAAACGATCTTTGAAATATTGGATTTTACCGCTGATTAGTGGCATTTTTGCCATTAATTAGTTAAATTATGCAGAAAAAAACGCTTTTTCTTTATCAAAACTTGCGTATATGGAATAATTTTTATACCTTTGCGTCGCAAAACGCTGCAAGCAGCAAGGTAAAGATTTATCTTTGAGAAGACGATTGGTCGCTTATTTGGAAACAAAATGATAGCAAGTTGACATTAGTTCTTTATGATACAGGTACACACATAGAATTATTTCGTAAGAAATATAAGTTAATTAAGAAATAATCGTTTTAAAGATTCTTATTTTTAGCGGTAAAATCCAATTCCACAAGGAAAGCGATTTTATCGCTTTTTTATGTGCGTAACAACCGTGCATTGTGCATCGTGCACTGTGCATCAAAAAAATAAACAAATAATGAAAAAAACATTTTTACTAATAGGATGCCTGATCAGCCTATCGCTTGCGGCGGAAAATCCCGCTATACAGGCGCACGTCTGCCAAGTTGATAACTTCTTGGCGGGCTGCACCGTCTTTCCGCGAGCGGAAGGAGACCAGGCCGGCGTACCCGTTGATATTGGTGGTACAACCTACAACCTCTATCTCTCGTGGGGAACGCCTACCGAGTTTGCCTATACAGACAGTGTGAAGGAGGGCGGCGTTTACCTCTTTGGTTGCGATGCCGTAACGTTGGACGGCAAAACGGATAGCACATTTACTCGTGTAGAACAGACTGCTTCCGGCTGCGACAGTATCATCACGTTGACATTGAAGAAGTATATCCCCTGCCAAGACGTAACCTTCGCTTACACAGACAGTGTGAAGGAGGGCGGCGTTTACCTCTTTGGTTGCGATGCCGTAACGTTGGACGGCAAAACGGATAGCACATTTACTCGTGTAGAACATTTAGCATCCGGTTGCGACAGTATCGTCACCCTCACGCTGAAGGCGTATAAACCGATAGTGCTTGACACGATATTCAAGGACATCAAGGATAGCGTGTGCTACATGGAAGAATTCGTCAGTCGTAAGCAGAAGGTTTACCCGACGAGAGATACCACGTTCTCGGACACGATACCTCAGGCACGTATTGATACTACGGAGTCCGCTATCGTCATTTATGATTCGATTTACAATTATTCGTTGAAGGTATGGCCGAAGGCTGTAGATTCACTTCAGAAGGACACTGTCCTTGTTGACTCATTACCCTATAGATGGCACGTCTATGAGGGACGCGTAATCTCCTGCGACACCGCCGGAACGTATCACGATACGTTGGACAATGTTCTTGGTTGCGATAGTATTCACTTCGCACTGGAGTTGAAGGTTATCGGTCACGACACTATCAAAGTGGCGGTTCCCGATTCAAACCTCTGTGACGGAGATGTCTATAAGTCTCGCTGGCAAGAGTTGACGATGGTAGGACGCGAAGTCATCTTTGATACCACGTTCAACGATACAGTAATCGTTCCTATTGTAGAACCTTTCACAGAGGATACAATCCACGATACGATTTATATGTATCATTTGTACGTATGGCCGAAGGTGGTCGTAATGCCCACCAAGTACGATACAGCTTTAGTAGATACGTTACCTTATCATTGGAACACCTACACGGGCAAGACGATTGAGTGTTACGCCGAAGGAACGTACCGCGATACGGCTAAGAATATCCTTGGTTGCGATAGTATCCGCTACACGCTCGAACTGGCAGTGATTGCTCACGATACGGTAACATTACCTATTGAGGCAAACCTTTGCCGCGGAGAAAGTTATACCTCTCGCTTGCAGACGGTAACGCCTTACTCCGTAGGCGATACGACCTTCAACGATGTCGTTCCGTCCATTATGATGACCCCACTACTGATGCGAGATTCAATCTATGCTTATACGTTGCATGTTCAATCCCGTTATGTAGATAGTTTACCTGCCTTAGTGAAGGACGATAGTTGGCTCTTAATGATTCACCGCCGTTCGATTCGCGAGGATTATGGCATTAACTTCACTGCCGACCAAGTACACTGGTATCGCGTAGAGGGAGAGGTGGATGAATACCCCTATGGAGAAACCAATGACATCGAGGTCGGTACGGGCGATCACTATACGGTGGATTCTAAGATGAGCGGCCAATATTACGCCCTCATTGATGTGGATGTTACTTGGAAAGCTCCTTGCGCTTTGTTCGCTCGTACGCTTATCCTGGATTGTGATAACCCACAATCGGTAGGTCCTGTGTTATCATCCACTATCGTTCCTGCCGGAGGCCTGATGAAACTGACGAACCTCACGGAAGGCGAGTTGACCATCAACGTTTATACTCCTGCTGGACAAAAAGTAAGAAGCGAGCATGTGAAAGTAAATAACGAACATGATATCTATGCCGAAGGCGTAGCCGGTGTTTACTTACTGCAAGTAACGAATGTCGGTAAGACGAACGTGTTTAAGTATGTTGTAACCCAATAAAAGATACGCTTATGAAAAAGATAATGATAATAACATGTCTGCTAGCTGTCTCGATGTGGGCTATGGCAGATGGAGAAGATTTGGAATACAAGGCGTACTTGGATTCGATAGCAAATGTTGCCAAAGCGGAAGCGGAAGCCCGTCTCCGTCAAGACAGTTTAGTACAAGATAGCATTGCTAAAGCGAATGCCGAACGAGAGGCTCTGGCACAAGCCCGTAGAAATCTGGCTCGCGCCTATGCCGACTCGATACAAGCTCTTGCTGATTCGACGACGCAAACACCGGCGGATTCGGTAGCGCAAACTCCGGCGGATTCTGCAGCGGTAGATTCCGTTCCTCAGTTAGATCGCTTCACGATAGGTGCTCGCGCCGGAGGAGCCTCCTTATTGCAAAAGATGGTAAACGAGGACGCGAAGAGTCAGTTTGGCTTTGATGTTATATTAGACCTCCAGTATGCCCATTATTGGTTAACCAAGAAGGAGCATAAGTTAGGTCTGCTAACTGGTCTTAGCGTTGGTTTTGCTCAAGCGGGTTTGAAAGCTCCTGCCAATACCAATGAGTACACGGTGACCGACCCTGACGGAATGAAAGCACACTACACTATTACAGCGGCTAATGTGCGGGAGCGGGATAGACAAGTGCAATTGGAAGTGCCGTTGATGTTCTCCCTGGTCTCTAAACAAGGCGTGTTCTTTAATTTCGGTCCGCGATTTCTATTACCCGTTTATACTCCCTATAAGGAAAATATAGACAACGCGGATATCGATGCTTACTTTGAAGAAACGGATGTGCATGTGACCAACGAGGTGATAACGGGTTTAATGAAGGATGATCAGTTGGTGGGTAAAGGTACTACCGATAATAAACTCAAACTCAATATCACGCTCGGTACAGAGCTCGGTTATGAGTGGACGTTTAAGAATGGTCATTCCCTTGATTTAGGTGCCTATGCAAACTATGGCTTATACTGTATGTTCAAACAGGATGCACAGAACCTCAAGAGCCTCATAACCGTTACGCCTGCTATCCCATCTATCGTAACTACGAACTCCGCTACGGATGCCTGGACACAAAAAATGGGATTTGTCGATGTAGGTGTCAAATTGGTATACCACTTCAATTGGTGGAAAAACCATCCGCGTAAACATAAAGAGTAATGTCTGTTTTGCAAAAAAAACTTTGCAAAATAGAGAAAAATAGAAAAAAAATGGCATACTTTTTTCGTATGTCATTTTTTTTTCGTACCTTTGCATTCGCAAAGTGGTTCCGACCACATCGTTAAAAGCATAAACAAACAATTAACCATATAACACAACAATTTAAATCATTACAATTATGACAAAAGTAGGTATTAATGGTTTTGGTCGTATCGGACGTTTCGTTTTCCGTGCTGCACAAAATCGTAAAGACATTGAGATCGTAGGTATTAACGACCTTTGCCCCGCAACGTATTTGGCTTATATGCTCAAGTATGACACCATGCATGGTCAATTCGAGGGCACTATTGAGGCTGAAGACTACAAGGATGCTGAAGGTAACGTTAATGGTGGTAAACTCATCATCAATGGTAAAGAGATCCGCGTAACCGCTTGCAAGAACCCCGCTGACTTAGCTTGGGATAAAGTAGGTGCAGAGTATGTTGTTGAGTCCACCGGTCTGTTCCTGACCAAGGAGAAAGCACAAGCTCACCTGCAAGCCGGTGCTAAATATGTGGTTATGTCCGCTCCTTCGAAGGACGACACGCCTATGTTCGTTTGCGGTGTTAACGAGAAGACGTACGTTAAGGGTACCCAATTCGTATCCAACGCTTCTTGCACCACGAACTGTTTAGCTCCTATCGCTAAGGTGCTGAACGATAACTTCGGTATTGCTGACGGTTTGATGACCACCGTTCACTCTACTACCGCTACTCAAAAGACCGTTGATGGTCCTTCGATGAAAGACTGGCGTGGTGGCCGTGCCGCTTCCGGTAACATCATCCCCAGCTCCACGGGTGCTGCTAAGGCTGTAGGTAAAGTTATTCCTGAGCTCAATGGCAAACTGACTGGTATGGCAATGCGCGTTCCGACGTTGGACGTTAGTGTTGTTGACCTGACCGTTAACTTGAAGAAGCCCGCTACCTATGCAGAAATCTGCGAGGCTATGAAGAAAGCTTCTGAGAACGAGTTGAAGGGTATTCTGGGTTACACCGAGGATGCAGTTGTTTCTTCTGACTTCTTAGGTTGCACACTTACCTCTATCTTCGATGCTAAAGCCGGTATCGCTCTGACCGACACCTTCGTTAAGGTTGTTTCTTGGTACGATAATGAGATTGGTTATTCGAACAAGGTGCTTGATCTCATCGCTCACATGGCAAAGGTTAACGGTTAATCCGTAGTCATAGACAATAAAAAGAGCAGCCGAAAGGTTGCTCTTTTTAATTATTGTTTTTTTAGGGTCCCCGGAAAGCTTGCTTTCTGGGGGGAGGAGCAATCGCGGGTACTTCTGTCTAAACAGAGTTTTGACATCGTACCAAGCGAATTGCGACGTAGTCCCACCGAGAATCGAACTCGGATCTAAGGTTTAGGAAACCCGTATTCTATCCATTGAACTATGGAACCGAGCAATGCCGAAGCATTACATTTATGTAAAATGCTTTGGCTTGCGAGGTTAATAGTTGCGAAGAAACTATGGAACTGAGGCGCACCGAAGCAAAAAGTTGTGCAAAGGTACAACTTTTTTTTGAAATTACCAAATTTATTTGCATATGTGTAGAATTTTTTGTATTTTTGCACCACTTTTTAGATTATGGCAACAACACAAACGTTATTTCCCAACACTCCTGAGCTTCCCGCTCTTGCAGTCGATGCCGCTTGCAGCGGCAACCCGGGTGTGCTGGAATTCCGCGGAGTGATAGCGGATACCGGTACCGAGGTCTTTCGTCGGGGTCCGTTCCCGAACGGAACAAATAACATCGGTGAGTTCCTCGCTTTGGTGTTGGGGTTGGCATACCTTAAAAAGTACAACCTGCCTTGGATTCTGTACACCGATAGTGTTACCGCCCTCGCGTGGGTGCGTAAAAAGAAAGCCAATACCAAACTGAATTTTAGTAATAACAATGCGGATTTACTCCTAATGATTCGTACCGCCGAGAAGTGGTTGCGTGAGAACACATGGACCACTCAAATACGTAAGTGGGATACAGACCATTGGGGAGAGATTCCTGCTGATTTTGGAAGAAAATGAACATCATTACCACTCCCATTGAGGGATTACTCGTCATTGAGCCCCAAGTCTTCCGCGATGCCCGCGGTTATTTCGTTGAGACCTATAATCGTCAACGCTATTTGGATGCCGGTATCACGGCCGAGTTCGTACAAGATAATCAGTCTTGCTCGTCCTATGGCGTGGTGCGCGGTCTGCATTTCCAACGTCCGCCTTTCACGCAAGCCAAACTCGTTTGTTGCACCCAAGGCAAGGTGCTGGATGTGGCAGTAGATTTAAGACACGACAGTAAGACTTTTGGAAAGTGGTTTGGTGTTGAGCTCAGTGGTGAGAATCACCGCCAGTTCTTTATCCCACGTGGTTTTGCGCATGGTTTCTCCGTTCTCAGTGATACGGCTACTTTCACGTATAAGTGCGATAACCTCTATCACCCTGAAGCCGATGGCGGACTGCTACTCTCCGATCCCGATTTGGCGATTGATTGGCGTATTCCCGAGGCGGAGCGTATCTTGAGCGAGAAGGATAAGAAGCATCCCCTCTTTAGGGATCTACCGGTTATTTTCTAACCAAATACCGGACACTAACCACTAAGCACTAACCACTAACCACTAACTACTAATGAATATCCTTATCACCGGAGCCAATGGCCAATTGGGAAACGAGATGCGCGACCTAAGCGTTCTGTATCCTACCCATACGTATTTCTTTTCAGATATCACCGAGCCTGTCGCCCCTTCAGCCTCTCAGCCACTCTGCCTCTCTGCCTTCTATTCCTTGGATATCACCAAGCGCGAGATGCTGCAATCCTTTGTCAATGCCCATGCCATTGACCTCATCGTCAATTGTGCTGCTTACACGAACGTAGACAAAGCCGAGGAGGATGAAGTGACGGCGCGTCTGATTAACGCCCTAGCGGTGGAGAATATCGGTTCGCTCGGAACCAAAGTGATTCATATATCCACCGATTATGTCTTCTTGGGTGAAGGCTCCGTGCCTTGCAAGGAGAGCGATCCGGTCAACCCGCAAACGGCTTATGGTCGTACCAAGTTAGAGGGCGAACAACGTCTGTTGGCGGTCAATCCCGAGGCGGTTATTATTCGTACGGCGTGGCTTTATTCGCCCTATGGTAATAATTTCGTGAAGACGATGCTCAAATACGGTAAGGAGCGCGATGAACTCCGCGTAGTCAATGACCAGATAGGAACGCCTACTTATGCTGCGGACTTGGCTGCGGCTATCTTTGCCGTGATAGAGGCGGAGCAATGGAAAGCGGGTATTTACCATTTTACAAACGAGGGTGTTTGCTCGTGGTATGACTTTACGGTTGAGATTTTGAAACAGGCAGGGGTAGAGTGTAAAGTAACCCCCATCCGCTCGGATGAATATCAATATAAGACTCCGCGTCCGCACTATAGTGTGCTGGATAAGACGAAGATCAAGACCACTTTCGGTATCACTATCCCCGAGTGGGAGGATGGTCTCAAGAGATGTTTGATGGCGAATGTGTGATGTCTGCTTATGCGTGATACATTAAACTTCCTCACCGAACTGAGTTGCCATAATGACCGCGATTGGTTTATAGCTCATAAAGAATGGTACAAAGCGTGTCATGAGCGTTTTGTGGCTTTTAATGTGGAATATATCCGTCGGCTCGCTCAGTTAGATCCGTCGATGGCAAAATTGCAACCCAAGGATTGTATTTGGCGTATCTATCGGGATGTACGTTTTAGTTTGGATAAGCGTCCGTATAAGGAGTGGTTTGGTACTTTCCCCGCTCCGGGCGGAGGCAAACATAGTCCGCGGGGTGGGTATTATGTGCATATCCAACCTGGGCATAGTTTGTTTGCGGCGGGTATATGGTGTCCCGAACCAAACCTATTAAAGACCCTTCGCCGTGAGATAGAAGCCAATTACGATGAGGTAGAGGCGATCATGGCCAAGCGCAGTTTTAAGCGTTACTTCACGGATTTTGATACGGAATGGATGCTCAAGAAGGTGCCGGCAGGTTTTGACCCTAATTTTGTGCATGCCGATTGGCTCAAACGCAAGGCCTATACCATTTCAACGCCCTTGACGGACGAACAGGTATGTGCGCCGGATTTCTTAGATCATATCATCGATATTGCCAAAGCGGCCAAACCGATGAACGACTTTCTCAATTACTCGTTCGAAGAGTAAAGAAATACCTATCGGTGAAGTTAGATGTTTGTGGTGTTGAATGATTTTAACTAATAGATAATATGACTACTCCTAAATATGCAATAGTGACAGGAGCGAGCAGCGGAATGGGCTACTGCTACGCCTTAGCATTGGCACAACGTGGATATCACCTTCTAATCGTTAGCAACGAAGAGGCTATTCACGACAAAGCCAAAGAGATAACGCAACTATATCCTACTTGTCAGGTGCTCTCCCTCGTGATGGACCTCGGCACCCCCACCGCTGCCAAAGAACTATACGACTATTGCCTTTCGCAGCAAATAGAGGTCGAAGTGCTGGTCAATAATGCCGGCGTTTATCACGACCGCGATTTCCTTGCCGACTCGGAGGCGTTCAATAACCTTATCTTCCACCTCCATGTAGTCACCCCTGCGATGCTGACCTACTATTTCGGTCAAGACATGGTTACTCGTCATAAGGGTTATATTCTCAATATGAGTTCCATCACGGACCGCATTGCTGTTCAGCGATTGGGTACCTACGGTTCGACCAAAGCGTTCCTGAGTGCTTTCTCGCGTTCGGTTCATGTTGAACTAAAAAATCAGGGAGTCCATGTGACGTGTGTTCGTCCGGGAGCCGTGGATACGGGTCTGTATTCGATTCGTCCGTTTGCCACGAAAGTTGGGAAAGTGCTCGGTTATATCGTTTCTCCGGAGCATTTGGTGAAGCGCGCCTTGCGTGGTCTTTTCCGCGGCAGAGCGATGGTGACCGTTCCTTATGTGTGGAACACGATTCTGCTTTTCCTCGTGGCCGTCTTTGTGCCCACGTGGTTGCTGCGTCTTATTCGTAAGACGGGACTTTTCTAACTAATCTCACTCCAATTGGTTGCCGTTTGGCGGAGACGATTGAGTTGCTCCTTGTAGATACGGTTAAACTCGTCTTCTAAAAGCGGATCGGCATCCAGTATAGACATTGCCGCTTGACGAGCCACTTCCAGTATCTGTCCGTCACTGCTGAGTGAGGCTATCTTCAAATCAAAGGGTAGTCCCGACTGCTGCGTGCCCTCAAAATCGCCCGGACCGCGCAGTTGCAAGTCGGCTTCGGCAATCTTAAAACCATCGTTCGTCGCCACCATCGTATCCATCCTTAGACGGGTATCCTTACTCTGCTCTATGCCGGTGAGCAACAGGCAATAACTCTGGTCCGCTCCGCGCCCTACGCGTCCGCGCAGTTGATGCAGTTGACTTAGTCCAAAGCGTTCGGCGTTCTCCACAATCATCACACTCGCATTGGGTACATCGACCCCGACCTCAATCACGGTCGTGGCAACCAGTATCTGGGTTTCACCGCTCACGAAGCGTTGCATCTGCTCCTCCTTGTCCTTGGCTTTCATCTGTCCGTGTACCATCGAGATACGGTACTCGGGGAAGGCTTCGCAAAGGGTGTTATAGCCGTTTTGCAGGTCAAGCAAGTCCAGTCTCTCGTTCTCCTTAATGAGCGGATAAACGACGTATATCTGTCGTCCCTTGCCTACTTGTTCGCGAATGAACTGATAAACGGCTTGTATCTGATTGATGGAGTAGTGGAGCGTATAAATAGGTTTACGACCGGGGGGCAGTTCGTCTATCTGACTGGCTTTGAGGTCTCCATAGAAAGTCATGGCAAGGGTGCGAGGAATAGGCGTTGCCGTCATCACAAGCACGTGGGGTGGGGTGACGTTCTTGGCCCACAGTTTAGCCCGCTGCGCCACACCAAAGCGGTGCTGCTCATCCACAATAGCCAGTCCTAAATTGGCAAACTGAACCTCGTCCTCAATGAGAGCGTGGGTACCGATAAGGATGTCAATCTCACCCGAACGCAGTCCCTCGTGCAGTGGTTCGCGTTGCTTTTGAGTAGTGCTGCCCGTAAGCAGTTCCACGCGCACGGGCGTGTGGGCGAGCATGCGTTTTATATTATGGTAATGCTGGGTAGCCAGAATCTCGGTAGGAGCCATGATGCAGGCTTGGAAACCGTTATCGGTGGCAATGAGACAAGAAAGGAGGGCTACGAGTGTCTTACCCGAACCTACATCTCCTTGCAGCAGGCGGTTCATCTGTTTGCCCGACTTGAGGTCATCGAAGATCTCATGTACCACGCGTTTCTGCGCTCCCGTGAGTTCAAAGGGGATACAGTGCTGATAGAAATAGTGCAGGTTCTTGCCGGCAATGGGCATACGGTATCCTGCCCCTTGTTCGCGCCGCTTGGCTTGTCGCAAGATTTGCAATTGGATATAAAATAACTCCTCGAACTTGAGTCGTTCGCGGGCACGCTGCATGGAAGGTATATCCTTGGGGAAATGAATATTGATCAACGCCTCCGTTAGGCTCATGAGATGATACTTATTGATTATGTCTTGCCCTAACGTGTCAGGCACGCCGTTCCTTAAATCGGGGAGCAGACCAAGAAGGATGGTGCGCAACCCCTTCGAGTTAAGTCCCACGCGCTTCATGGCCTCTGTGGTGTTATATTCGGGTTGAAAACCCTGCACCATATCCGGGGTGACCTTACTCATGGGAATAAGTTCGGGGTGGGGGATATTCCAATCGTGATTGAAACGCGTCGGCTTACCGCGCATCAAGTAGGGCGTGTTGAGGTTTATCTTAACATATTGCACTTGTTTGAACCAAACCAGTTCGATGTTATGTCGCCCGTCGGTAAAGGTAGCCGAAAGGCGTTGACCCTTGCCCACACCGATAGTGTGGTACTCAAGCACTTGACCCTTGATTTGCACTTCGGTGTTCTCGTCCTCTATCTCATGAATCATCCAGAAACGACTGTAATCAAGGTATTTATACGGATAGTAACGCACCAAATCGAGAGCCGTTTCGACTTTTAGCTCTTTACGAAGAATGTCGGCTCGTTTGGAACCGACATTCTTGCAGTAAGTAATATCTTGGGTACTTAAGACCACTATTATTGCAGACGGAAGTTAACCGGAACCGTGTATTTTACGCGAACGGCTTTACCACGTTGCTTACCGGGTTTCCACTTCGGCATGGACTTGATAACGCGAACGGCTTCCTTATCCAACGACGGGTCACCACCCGAGCGAACCACTTCTACGTCCACGATAGCACCGTCTTTGTTCACCACGAACTGACAGATGACACGACCTTGGATACCGTTCTCTTGGGCAATAGCCGGATACTTAACGTTCTCGCTGAGGTACTTAAACAGAGCTTGCTGTCCACCGGGGAACTCAGGCATCGTTTCTACGATAACGAAGACTACCTCTTCCTCTTCTTCCTCTACTTGAACGGGAGGAGCGATGACTACGGTGTCCGTGTTGTTATCCTCGGAGTTGATCTCAATAGCCTCCGTTTCCACGTCATCCTCAACAACGTTGAGCACTTCCACTTCTTGAACCGGTGGGGGTGGTGGGGGAGGGGTGTTTTCCTGTTGCGTTTGCTGGATATCCAGTTCCTCCTCAAAGGCGAACTCCATATCAGCAACATCATACTTGGTGACTTCTTTTTCCGTCCACTCGAAAGCGACGTAACAAACGCTTAACACGAAGACCAAACCTACTAAAACGTAGGTTAATTTCTTGTCTTCCAAGCTTGCTTGAGGTGATTTTTTGAGTTGCATATAGTATAGATTTTAGTTCAGTTTGATATTTTACGCTGCAAAGTTACAAGTTTTTTTTCAAATAAGCAAATATTCTTTGACTTTTTTGGTAAAAAGTTGTATTTTTCAAAAAAAAGTTGTACCTTTGCACCCGAAAATGAAAGATATTTGGAAAAATAGTGCCCAATTGTTGTCCGCTAATGTGGTAGCGCAAGCCATCGGTTTGTTAGTATATCCTATTCTCACGCGATTGTATAGTCCGGATGATTTTGGGCTGTTTAATCTATTTCTTTCCATAGGGGGTGTGCTCCTTATTATCTCAACCCTGGATTACCATAATGCCGTTGTACTGCCTAAAACGGACAAACAGTCTCGGGCGGTTTTTCATGTAGGACTCGTGTGTCTTATTGGTTTTACGGTTTTGCTCTTTTGTGTGCTCCCCTTCTCAAAAGGTATAGCCTCTTTATTTAATGTCCCCAATTTGGCGCATTGGCTATGGATGATGCCCGTCTATGTGCTGGCGATGGGGCTATGGAAACTAATCAATAATCATTACATGCGCCGCAATGTCTTTATACGCATTTCCGGTTATAAACTCTCCCAAGCGGTATTATCAGCGGGAAGTAAGATTGGTTTTGGTTCGGTCGGTTTTACTTCAGGGGGATTGATTGCGGGGTCTGTGTTGGCACCGCTTATAGCCGTGGTTCTATCCATTTGGATAGCCGGAAAAAAAGTATTAGGGAATCTATTGCAGTGGGACAATAAGGAATGTAAACAAGTGGCTATGGAATATGCCAATTTCCCGAAGTATTCGTTACCTCGATCCTTGGTTAATTATTTGGGAGGAAACTTGCCGATTTTATTATTAACTAACTTCTTTAGTTTGACTCAAATCGGCTATTTTGGAATGGCCTTAACCTTAGGTTTTAGACCATTGAATATGATTTCGAGTTCCTTCTGTCAAACTTTTTATCAACAAACAGCGGATGCGGTTAACCATAACCAACCGATTGGTTCGTTTATAAGGAAGTTCATCTTGTATTCGTTGTTGATTATGACTCCTCTATTTGCCGTGTTATACTTCACCCTACCTTGGTTAACGAGTTGGATATTAGGTTCAGGATGGGAGCAAACGGGAGAGTTGTTACAGTGGATGCTTCCTTTCTTGCTTGTTTCTACGGTGAGTGCCTCTTTATGTTTTGTATCTGACCTTTTCGGAAGGCAGAAAATGTTTGCGATTATAGAAGTCATCTATACCTTGCTTCGCGCTCTTGCCTTGGTTCTTGGAATCGTGTTGAACGATTTTACCATTGCCATTGCGGCGTATGCGTGGGCAGGAGTGTTGGTTCAATCTTTCCTGCTGGGGTGGTACTTGGTTCTTGCCAAGCGTTACGATAGCCAACTTTCTTAAGTTTACATGTGATAACGCAGATTGCGTAGTTTATTGATAAATAGGGCTATGGCAAATAGCGGCCGATAGTATTTCTCAACGCTATAATAGATCGTCTTCTGCGCTCCGAACTGCTTATGGTGCGCTGCTATACCATGATGATTACTACCTTCAAAATCAAAGATAACACCCTGTTCTCGTGCCACTTTGATGGCCTCTAAAACGAGTCGCGCATTCGCTTCCGAATGCCTGTATAATGGGTTGTAGCACGATGAAATATAGTATAACCGTTGCTTATCCCAAACCACAAAAGCGGCAGCGCATAACTCGCCGTCGGCGTTACGAACGGCAATGATCTGCGAACACTGTTCGCGTTGGGTCTTACGATTCAAAACCAGAAAGAACTCGCGGGAGTAGGATATGTGCTTCTTTTGCAGTGCCAAGCATAGGCGATGAAAACTATAGTACTGTTCGGGGGTTAGAGACTTATCCACGGTGTGCGTGATGGACTTTTGCAATTGCTTTTGCTTGTTCTTGGTAAAAGCGTTCACTACGGCATTAAGGTCATGTAAGTCCTCTATCTGGTAAGTCACTCGCTCTCGTGCCTTGAAACGGAGGGCTTGCATCGGCTCCACCATTCTCGACCCAATAGGATATTGCTGGTAGTAATAATGTACGCCTAAAGCCTTAATCTGATTGGCAAAGTCTTCGGCGATGGCGGGCAAATCGATGAGTTCGTTTTGGGCATCAAACCCTCCGTTTCGCGTTAGCCAGATTCCTCCTAACTGCGTGTGCTGCGGCATCGCAATCCAGCGCATCCAAAGGCGTTTACAGAGAAGATACGGCATTACGGCTACAATATCCTCTATCTTGCGGTTTTGCGGATCCGACGTGCTCTTAAAAGAAAGTAGTACATCCCATTTCTTACCGGTAGACACGGCATCCATCCACCACGGCTGCATAAAAATGGGCAATTCGTCCTGCAACTTGGCCCATTGACTATAGAGTTCTTTGTTGGTCATTAGAATATATTTTGTTCTTGTTCTTCCTGCGGTTCTACAGGTGTTTCTATCTTATTCTCTCTACCGAGGTCGCGGTATTCGTCCGGACGGTACAATATCTGCACATTCTCGGCAATAATTTCCGTCTTGTGACGAATCTGTCCCTCCTTCTCCCATGAGCGTGTTTGCAGTTTACCTTCTACATAGAGTTTCATCCCCTTGCGAACGAAGCGTTCCGCCCATTCAGCGAGGTTACGGAAGAGCACGATAGGGTGCCATTCCGTCTTGTCCGGTACTTGGGTGCCGTTTTGCATGATATACCCTCTTTCGGTAGTAGCGAGATTAAAATTCGCGATGGCAACACCACGATCTAAATACCTTACTTCGGGGTCACTACCTACGTTGCCAATTAAGATTACCTTGTTTACAGATGACATAATTGTATTTTTTTTTACGTTTTACAGCGCAAAGGTACAAAAATATTTGCATATATGCAAAAAAAATCGTAACTTTGCAGCGTAATTTTAAAAATAAAGAGTTTTTTTATGAATAAGCATTCTTTTGTCTCTTTGCAAGTGGCCTTTTTGGCCGTTTTACTTGCTTGTGGGCAGTGGGTTTCTGCGCAAACGGAAACTCTGGTTCGCTGCATCGCGTTCTATAACTTGGAAAACTTGTTTGACACCATTCACGACGAGGGGAAGAACGATTACGAATACTTACCCGACGGAGGAATGAAGTGGACTTCCCTAAAGTATGAGCACAAGATTCACAACATGGCTTATGCTATCTCGCGTTTGGGTGAAGAAGTGGATAACCGCGGTCCGGTTTGCTTAGGTGTAGCTGAGGTTGAGAATATCCGTTGCTTGGAGGACCTGTGTGCCGACCCGCAACTGAAGGGCAAGTATAAGCCCATCCTCTTGGAGGGACCCGATCGCCGTGGTGTGGATGTGGGTTTTCTTTATCAGCCGGAGTTCTTCAAACCCGTGAATGTACGGGGTCATGAGTTGAACGGGCATTACGCTGATGGCGGTGTGCTCCGCACCCGTCTGCAATTGCTCGTTTCGGGTTATCTGTTGGGAGTCGGTCGACCGGAAAAGATACATATTATCGTCAATCACTGGCCTTCGCGTTACGGAGGCGAGTTGACTTCTCGTCCTACGCGTGACACGGCAGCGATGCTGACCAAGTCCATTTGCGATTCCATCTACCAAAAGGAACCGCGGGCAAAGATCATTATCATGGGTGACCTCAATGACGATCCGTTCAACCATAGTTGTAAGGAGGTATTAGGTGCTCGCAAGACCCGTGAAGAAGTGGAAACACAAGGGTACTTTAATACGATGTGGCAAAAACTGGATCGCGGTATAGGAACGCTGGCTTATCAAGGCTCGTGGAACCTATTTGATCAGATTATAATCTCCGAACCCCTCATGAACGAAACTTTGGAATCGGGCAAGTGGACCTATTGGAAATCGGAGATATTCAATAAAGACTTCTTGACCGTTCAGGAGGGTAAGGACAAGGGTACTCCTCTCCGCACGCACAAGAGCGGCGTTTGGCAGGACGGGTACGGAGATCACTATCCCACAATGATTTATCTAATTAAAAAACAATAATGGAACCTCTACGTAAAGATTTAAGTCCGATTAAGATGCGCAATTACGGTCGCATCTTGCAAGACGTGGTAGCGTATATCTGCGGTCTGCCGGAAGGCCCGAGTAAGCAGGCGCTCACCGTATATGTGGCGCAATGTATGCGCCAAAAGAATTTGGTTTGGAATAAAGATCAAGAATCCGGTATTGAACGTGTTAAAGCCGATATCGTTAAGATTTCGGACGGCAGATTAAACTGCTCCTTCCCTGGGTTTGATGAAGCCTTTCAAGGGGGTATAAAAAAGCAGGATAATCAGCAACCTAAGGCGGTGAACCAACCGGCACAGCAGGCCAATCAGCCGAAGAATAAGAAAAAGAAAGAGTCTAAAAACAAACAATAAATATGGTCCTCGAAACAAGTCCTTTTAAAGTGTTTGCCGGTAGTCAAGGTCAAACTATCGCCCAACGTATCTGCGATAAGTTGGGTTGCAAACTGGGAAAAATCAACATAGACCGCTTCTCGGACGGCGAGTTCGCTGTTTCTTTTGACGAGTCCGTTCGCGGTCAGTCTGTGTACTTGGTACAATCCACTTGCCCCACCAGCGACAACTTGATGGAGCTACTCCTTATGATGGATGCCGCCAAGCGTGCCAGCGCGTACAAGGTGATAGCTGTGATTCCGTATTTCGGTTTTGCTCGTCAGGACCGTAAGGATAAACCCCGTGTCTCTATCGGTGCTAAACTCATTGCCAATATGTTGCAAGTGGCGGGAGCCGATCGTATCATTACCGTGGACCTGCACGCCGATCAGATTCAAGGGTTCTTTGATATTCCCGTGGATCACCTCTTCGGTACCAATGTGCTCGTTCCTTATGTCATGAATTTAGGACTTAATCTGGATAACCTCATTATCGCTTCGCCCGATGTGGGCGGTTCCAAGCGTGCTGCTATCTTCGTTAAGAAATTGCATGCCCTGACGGGGGTAGAGGTGCCGATGGTTATCTGCTATAAGAACCGTCCCGGCTTCAACCAGATTAGCGAGATGCGCGTACTCGGTGATGTAAAAGGTAAGGATGTCATCATTGTGGACGATATCGTAGACACGGCCGGCACGCTATGCAAGGCCGCACAAGTAATCAAAGGAGCAGGAGCAACATCCGTTCGTGCTATCCTCTCGCACGGCGTTATGTCGGGTCCTGCAGACGAGCGTGTAGCCAATAGCGAGTTAGAGGAATTAGTTTTCACCGATTCCATTCAATATGACACCAAGCGTTGCCCCAAAGTGAAGATCGTTAGTCTGGCAGATCCTTTGGCAGAGACTATTCTCGCCATTCAGGAGCACCGATCCATCAGTGAAGTGAACGTCGGGTAGTTTAAAGTTTAGAGTGTAAAGTTTAAAGTTTAAAGTTTAAAGTAAGTGGAAAGTTTAAAGTCGAAAGTTTATATAGGTTTGGCAGCCGTTTTATTGTTCGTGGGCTGTAAGGGAAAGCAGGAGACGATTACGCGTCCTGCCTTTAGTGCCGATTCGGCCTATCAATATGTAGTCGACCA
>JAZRWG010000028.1:0-9440 GCA_045599545.1 Paludibacteraceae bacterium
GTACAGGACTGTTACTATCGTTGGGAGGATGTGAAAGCGATGTGGCAGCAGAAATTCTAGTTTGATGTCCTTTTGACGAAAAAATGCAGTTTTATTTCGGACGCCGCCTTGCTTCGCACCATTATATGTCCCTCCTATCCCTAATGCAATTTTCACTTTTTTTCCAAAAAGTTCGCAAAAAATTTGTGTATGTCGAAAATTTTGTGTACCTTGGGCAAGCTGCCTGCTAAGCCACCCAATACCCACACCACGCATTCCCCCTAATGTACGGTCGCGTATTTATTAAAATGAGCAAGAATTTGGGCACAACGGCTATCGCCTCCTAATACTCCTTTTGTTATATATTTTCATAAGCAAGCTCCCAAAATATATCTCAAAAGTACTATTATTTGATTAAAAAATCAAATTTGTGCCCAAAATATTTGCTCATACGGGAAAAAAGTATTACCTTTGCGGCCAAATTAGGAGTCGTAGTCCTATTTTGTCCAAAAAAAAACACCAACTTATGTACCAACGAATTTTAGAGAAAAGATTAGTAGAATTAGGTGCTCATTGGAGCATAATCTCTGTGACAGGACCACGTCAGTCTGGCAAAACAACTTTGTGCAAGATGGCGTTCCCGAACTACGAGTATATCAATCTTGAGCGATCTACTACGCGTGAGTTAATTCGTCAAGATTTAGAGGGTTATTTGTTAAGCCATTCTAATGGATTGATTATTGATGAAGCGCAAAACCTACCAGAAATCTTTTCTGCTCTTCAAGTGGTAGTAGATGAACACAAAGACTACCGCTATATATTAAGTGGCAGTAGCGACTTTCTGTTAATGCAAAATATTACTCAGTCTTTAGCGGGACGTGTCGCTGTTTTACGTCTTTTACCACTCAGTTTAAAAGAACTGGGAAAAGATGCAGATATTCCTACAGACGAACTGTTATGGCGTGGTTTTTATCCTGCTATTTGGGGAGATGGGAAGTCTCCTGATATAGTGTATGATAGTTATGTGGCAACTTATATTCAACGGGATGTGCGTCAGATACTAAATATTAAAGACTTGAGTCTTTTTCAGCGTTTCTTGACATTGATGGCTGCTCGGGTGGGTAATTTATTTGTGGCTTCATCCCTTGCTGCCGAGTTAGGGGTTGATTATAAAACGATTCAGTCTTGGTTGAGCATCTTAGAAACATCCTATACGGCATTTACATTACAACCCTTTTATCGCAACATAGGAAAAAGACTAACTAAGACTCCAAAAATCTATTTTTATGATGTGGGATTGGTGTGCTATCTTTTGGGTATTGAGAATGCACAACAATTAGCTCATCATCCATTACGAGGAGCTATATTCGAAAATATGGTCGTTTGCGAGATGCTAAAAAAGTGTTATAATTCTGTTCGTAAAAATAACCTCTCGTTCTATAGAGACAAGAATTATGAAGTAGATGTTTTGCAAGAAGAAAGTTTCGGTTTTCGGGCATTTGAAATTAAATCTGCGGAGCGTTTCCATCCTGATTTTACAAAAACACTAAAACATTTGCAAACTCTGTTAGGAGATGAACTTCTATCCTCTCAAGTTATATACTCCGGCACAGAGCAATTGAATTTACCATTTAATGGAATTGTGAATTATCACAACATATAGTACGCTATTTCGCGCCTAAAAATGCAAATTTAGAAAATTTACACTGTACTATGAGTACACGCTGAGCCCCCGCAAGTGCTTTGGAAGTTCCGATGAGGTTCCGATGAGGTTCCTATCTGCTTCCTATGCTGACACACGGATGACACACGGCAGAGACAAGGAAAGGATAATGCACAAGGAGCGCGCAAAGATGAGCGACACAAAAATGCAAATACGAGAAGCGAGAAATGAGGTTAGCGGAGGCGGTCGGCGGAACGAACGAGGGCTTCATCCTTTAAGATACGACGGACCGACATCATCGTCAAAACCAAACACAAAAGCGGAATACATGCCCCAAAGAGTATATCCCAATCCGCTGCCACATTACGGCAACCAAACCACACATACACAAACAAAACACCATAATAACCTATACATAACAACACCAAGAAGATACTCAGACGCGCCTGAACCAAACGCTTCTTGAAAAGCAAAAGGATAATGAGCGCCAAAACGGGAATAAGAACCGTGGTGACCGTCAATCCCCAAATGCCTTGCAACTGAACGGGAGTCAGTTCTTCGGTGACGAAATTATATTCCTCCGTGAGCTCACTTAGGCCATTAGCCCCTAATTCAAACATGCGCTGAACGCCCGCCTGTTCGGGAGTGGTGAACTGAATGACAGGGAGGAAAAACAAGGTTACGCCAAGGGCGATAACGATAAAAAGATAAAGGGATTGAATACGCTGGATCATAAGAGAGAGACTTTTTCGTTTTTGAGTTGATATTTTTCGCCGGTGGCGGGACAGGTAGCAAGGCCTTGCGCGTCAAAGGTCAGTTTCTCCCCATGACGGCTCACCCACCCTATTCGTCTCGCCGGATTGCCGACCATAAGTGCAAAAGCAGGTACATCCTTCGTCACCACACTGCCCGCGCCAATGAGGCAGTACTCGCCCAAGGAGTGGCCGCACACAATAGTGGCATTCGCCCCTACCGAGGCTCCGGTGCCAATAATCGTCTCGCGGTATTCACTCTTGCGAGAGACTGCCGAACGAGGATTGATGACATTAGTGAAGACCATCGAAGGGCCAAGGAAGACATCGTCACCGCATTTAACGCCGGTATAGACGCTCACGTTGTTCTGTATCTTACAATTGCGCCCCAAGACCACATCGGGCGAGATAACGACGTTCTGACCGATGTTGCAGTCCTCGCCGATAGTGCAGCCGGACATGATGTGGCTGAAATGCCAGATTTTAGTGCCTTTGCCGATGGTGCAACCGTCATCGACGTAACTGGATTCGTGTTTGTAGTAGTCCATATTACATAAATATTTTCAATACATCGTTACCATTGGCGAAGATGAGGAGGGCGAGGAGGAGCCACATGCCTACGGTGTTCGCTTTTTCCAAGAACTTATCCGAGGGCTGTTTACCACTCACCATCTCCCATAAAAGGAAGAGAATATAACCTCCGTCTAACGCCGGAATAGGTAAGAAATTCATAAACGCCAAAATAATACTCAAAAAAGCCGTCATATACCAGAACGACTGCCAATCCCAAAGGCCCGCGAACATATTACCAATCGCACCAAAACCACCCAAAGACTGAGCACCCTGTTTGGTAAAGACAAGCCTAAACTGCTTGACATACATCGCCAGCGTCTCCCAGCCATGCACTATCCCTCGCTTCATGGACTCAAAGAAGCCATAATGCTCGGTCTTAACCTCGAAGAAATCATACTTAGACTTGACCTCAACACCTAACATACACTGATCGCCCATGAAAGCTTGCGCCGTTTGGTACTCGCCGTTGCGATAGAAACCGAGCGTAAGGTTCTCGCACGGATGTTTTTTGAGTTCGTTCTGCACCTCATAGTAAGAGGGTGTTGCCACTCCCGCCACGCTGACCACGCTATCACCGGTTTGGAGGCCCATAAACGCTCCCGTTTGTCCCTCTTCAACGGATGCCACGACAAAGGGATAATAAATACCTACCGGGACGAAATCACGTTTCTTATATTGCTTATCACGACGATGATGGTCACGCTCCTGACGGGCAAAAGCAGATTGGGCGGCGAGGAGGTTGGTGCCCAAGTTTGCAGATACATACAATGTATCGTGCAAAGGACCGCCTTCGGCTGTTAGACCGCTACGCTGAAGGACCGCTGCGCTGTTAGACCGCTGCGCTGAAAGACTTTTCCTCTCGACCACGACATTGCGCTTGCCATCAATGACGAGCATTTGGACAATGTCACCAAGGACTTGCGGTTGAACGCCGTCGATAGAGACGATCTTATCCTGCTGCTCAAAGCCCTCTTGGGTGAAGACCTCACTGAAATAGAGGCCTTGAGTGGCATTCTCTAACGGGAGAGTTGTTTCGCCCCAATGGAAGAACACGAAGCCGAAGATAAGCAGGGCTGCAATGAAATTGACGATGATACCACCGGCAATGATTAGCAGCCGTTGCCAAACGTTCTTAGAGCGGAACTCCCAAGGTTGTGCCTTGGTCTTAGCCATCTGTTCGGAGGTGTGGGTCTCATCGACCATACCGCTGATAGCGCAGTAGCCACCGAAGGGAATCCAACCTATACCCCACTCCGTTGATTCGGTGTGTTTGCTCCACTCATCGTCCTCGACGGTGTTAGGAGCGCAAAAAGCGAAATGCCAACGACCAGCAAAACGCTTGAAGCGAAGAAGGCTGAACTTGGGGTTGAAGAACATATAAAACTTCTCCACGCGCACACCGCAAGCGCGGGCGCAGAGGAAATGGCCGAACTCGTGAATGACGACAAGGAAACTGATACTGAGCATCAGTTGGGCAGCCTTGATCCAGAAACTGGTATTGGTTAAAAAGTCGAACATCTAATTATTTACGATTTGACGATTTACGATTTACAATTTATTGAATTATTGGCTATCTCACGGGCGAGGAGGTCGGTGGAGACCAGGTCGTCGTACGTGGGTGAAACTATATAAGGTACTTTATTCATTGTTTGTTCAAGGATGTGGGGCATCTGCATAAAACCAATCTTGCCTTCACGGAAAGCAAGGTTGGCCACCTCGTTGGCGGCGTTCAATGCACACGGTATATTGCCTCCCCGCTCAATGGCTTGATACGCCAGTCCAAGGTTGGGGAAACGTTCCAAATCAGGCTTTACAAAAGTCAACTGACTGAGCTCCGTAAGGCTGATACGCGGGAAGTCACTCACCACGCGTTCGGGATAAGTCAAAGCATACTGGATAGGCAAACGCATATCGGGTGCCCCTAACTGCGCCTTGACGGCACCGTCGCGGTACTGTACCGCCGAGTGAACGATGGATTGCGGATGAACGACCACTTCTATTTGGTTGACGTCCACGCCGAAGAGCCATTTGGCTTCGATGACCTCGAAACCTTTATTCATCATAGAAGCGGAGTCGATAGTGATCTTAGCTCCCATCTCCCAGTTAGGATGTTTGAGGGCTTGGGCGGGCGTGACCTTCTCCAAATCCTCTTTACTCATGTGCAAGAAAGGTCCGCCGCTGGCGGTGAGGATGATCTTCTCTATCTCGTTGCGCTCTTCGCCCACGAGGGACTGGAAGATAGCCGAGTGTTCGCTATCGACGGGCAGGATAGGTGCACGATGCTCGATGGCGAGGCGGGTGATGAGTTCACCGGCGACCACGAGTGTTTCCTTATTGGCCAAGGCGATGGTCTTGCCCGCCTCAATGGCACGGATGGTAGGTTTTAGTCCGGCATAGCCGACCATAGCCGCCACGACGATATCTATACTGGGGAAGGTGACCATATCCGCAATAGCCTCGTCCCCACCCCACACTTTGATGGGGAGGTCTTGAAGGGCGTCACGCAGTTGCGGGAGCAGGGACTCGTCCGCAATGCAGACCACCTCGGGGTGGAACTCGCGTGCCTGCTCGATGAGTTGGGTCACGCTGTGGTTCGCCGAAATGGCGTAGACCTCGAAGCGGTCGGGGTTAGAGCGGATGACGTCCAGGGTTTGGGTACCGATGGAGCCCGTGCTGCCTAATATGGCGATTCTTTTTTTCACTTAGAAGACGATTACTTCCTCGGGGTTGAGGGGTTGACCATGGTGCCAGAGTTCAAAATAGAGGGGCTCATCGGAGGCCACGGCGATACTCTCACCGGGTTCGACACGGGTGCCCACCGTTTTGGTTATCCGCGCTACATTCTTATAAATAGAGACATAATTCTCGTGCTGCACCACCATCGTGAAGGTGTTATTGATCTCAAAGGTGGTCATGACGACCGTTCCACCCAAGACAGAGGTTATATTCTCATTCTTTGGCGTTTGTATCTGCACCCCAAGATGCTGAACATCATAATGCTCCACCACGGCTCCGTGAGCCGGTTTGAAGAAGGTGATGATGGGTACATCCGAGCGTTGGGAGAAGAGTTGTAAGTTGCCCTTCTCTTTCTGCTCATACTGCGCCATAAACTCCTCCGTGGCTTCCGCCTTAGCTTCCAATAACTGCTGGCGCATCATTATCTGTATGGAGTCCAGCGGTTGGACGGTGTCGGCCTTGACATCGCCGAGCATGATCTGCTTGACGAGGTCCAAACACTGCGTTTGGAGAGCCACCTCGGTGCTGAGCGAATCGACCACCACCGTTTGTTCCACCAGTTGCTCCCTTATACTCTCAGAGTAACCGGGGAGGATATGACGGATAGGAGTGAAGATGATTAGAACCGCCAAGATACCCAAAGTGATGAAGAAGCACAAGGTCAGTACCACCACCGCGCCTAAATGCGAAACGCGGATATGCCATTTCTCAATGAGTGTGTCCTCATTGAGTAGGCTTAAGCGGTACTTATAGTTCGCCCGTTTCCAGAAACTATCTTTTACAGGATCGAGCATCCTTCGCAGGGTTTGAGTTGTTTGAAGAAATCGTTACCCTTATCGTCCACGAGAATGAAAGCGGGGAAGTTCTCCACTTCAATCTTCCAGATAGCTTCCATGCCGAGTTCGGGATACTCCACGCACTCGATGGAACGTATATTCTCTTGCGCTAACACAGCCGCAGGACCTCCGATGGAACCAAGGTAGAAACCGCCATGCTTCTGACAAGCATTGGTCACGTCGATGGAGCGATTACCTTTAGCGAGCATGATCAGGCTGCCGCCCTTGGATTGGAACTCATCCACGTAGGGGTCCATTCGTCCGGCAGTGGTGGGTCCCATCGAACCGCAAGGCATGCCGGCAGGCGTCTTAGCCGGTCCGGCGTAGTAGATAGGATGGTTCTTGAGGTACTCAGGCATGGGTTCACCGGCATCGAGACGCGCCTTGATCTTAGCGTGGGCTATGTCGCGACCGACGATGATCGTGCCATTGAGGCTCAGACGGGTACCGATGGGGTACTGCGTGAGGATCTTGCACACGTCCGCCATGGGTTGATTGAGGTCCACCTTGACGGCATTGCCCTCGCCGGCTTGGCGCAGCGATTCAGGAATGAGTTCACCCGGGTTGGTATCCATCTTCTCGATCCAGATACCGTCCTTATTGATCTTACACTTGATGTTTCGGTCGGCGGAGCAGCTCACACCCAGACCGATGGGGCACGAAGCACCATGACGAGGCAGACGAATGACGCGAACATCGTGCGCCATGTACTTACCTCCGAACTGAGCACCGAGTCCTATCTTATAGGCTTCTTGGAGCAGTTGCTTCTCGAGTTCGACATCGCGGAAAGCGCGGCCGGAAGCATTACCGGTAGTAGGTAGGCTATCGTAGTAGTGGGTGGAAGCCAGTTTGACGGTGAGCAGGTTCTTCTCGGCACTGGTACCACCGATAACGATGGCTATATGATACGGTGGGCACGCCGCGGTACCGAGGGACTTCATCTTCTCCACAAGGAAAGGAATGAGCGTGCCGGGGTTTTGGATGCGGGCCTTGGTTTCTTGATAGAGGTAGGACTTATTGGCACTGCCGCCGCCCTTGGTCACGCAAAGGAAGCGATACTCGTCGCCTTCGGTAGCCTCTATATCTATCTGCGCGGGCAAGTTACACTTGGTATTGACCTCCTCGTACATGGTGAGGGGAGCGTTCTGGCTATAGCGGAGGTTCTCCTCGGTATAGGTCTTATAGACACCTTCCGCCAAGGCTTCCTCGTCGCAGAAGCCGGTCCATACCTGTTGGCCCTTCTCGCCGTGAATGATAGCCGTACCCGTATCTTGGCACAGGGGCAGACGTCCCTTGGCGGCTATTTCGGCATTGCGAAGGAAGGTAAGTGCAACATACTTGTCGTTCTCGGACGCTTCGGGGTCGGTTAGTATCTTAGCCACTTGCAGGTTATGACTGCGGCGCAGCAGGAAACTGACATCCTTGAAGGCTTGGTTGGCCATGAGAGTAAGACCTTCTTTGGCTACCTTGAGGATCGGTTTACCCTCAAACTCGCTAACACTGACATAGTCTTTGGTTAGCAGATAATACTCGGTCTCGTCCTTACCGAGTTGGAACATAGGTTCGTAGTGAAAATCCATGATTATATTATTTTTCTAGTTAGTCTAGTTAATCTAGTTAGTCTAGTTAGTCTAGTCTTCTAGACTAGTGCTGTAAGGCGGCTGAGGTATTTGCCGAGGATGTCGAACTCGAGGTTCACTTTGGTGCCGAGTTCGATGAACTTAAAGTTCGTATTCTCGTGGGTATAAGGAATAATACACACACTGACGTACCCTTTACCCTCCTTGACCTCGGGTTCGCAGACGGTCAGGCTCACGCCGTTGATGGAAACGGAACCTTTATCGACGGTGAAGTACCCGCGGCGAATCATCTCTTGGTCTGAATCGTACTCGAAGCGGTAATACCAGCTCCCCTCGGTTTCATGCACATCAATGCAGCGCGCCGTTTGATCGACGTGGCCTTGCACGATATGCCCGTCGAGGCGTTCGCTAAGCAGCATGGAGCGCTCCACGTTCACCCAATCGCCGACCTTGAGGTCATCGAGGTTGGTGCGATTGAGCGTTTCCTGCATGGCCGTGACGGTGTAGAGGCAAGCCCCCTCCGTCTCCCCCGGAAGGGGAGTGATTTTGACCACGGTGAGGCACACACCGTTATGGGCGATGGATTGGTCAATAGAAAGAGCGTCCTTGTAAGGGGAACGCAAGGTGAAATGTTTATTGGTTTGTTCTTGCTCAATTTTTACGACTTGAGCCATAGTCTCAACGATTCCACTGAACATTGTTACGCTATTTTATACAAAAATTCGCGCAAAGGTACAAAAAAATTTGCACATGTCCAAAAAAAAGTGTAATTTTGTCGCGATTTTTCAAAAGAATGCATTTATAAACACATAAATTTTTACAACATGGACAAAATAAGTTATGCTATTGGCTTAAGTATGGGTCAAAATCTGATGGGTAGCGGCGTGACCAAAATGGAGTACGCCGACCTGGCAGAAGGTATCAAAGATGTACTGGAAAAGAACCAGCCGAAGATCAGTTATCAAGAGGCGCAGCAAGTATTGGGTAAGTTCTTCCAAGAGTTGGAAGAGAAGATAGCCGGTGAGGCAAAAGCGGCCGGAGAGAAGTTCCTGGAGGAAAATAAGAAACGCGAGGGCGTGAAAGTGACCGCCAGCGGATTGCAGTACGAAGTGATAGAGGCAACGTTAGGACAAAAGCCGAAGGCTACGGATAAAGTGAAGGTGCATTATGAGGGTACGCTCATTGATGGCACGGTTTTTGATAGTTCCTATCAACGCGGCGAGCCCATCACGTTCGGGCTTAACCAAGTGATTGCCGGTTGGACGGAAGGCGTGCAACTGATGAGCATAGGCAGTAAGTATAAGTTCTATATTCCTTATAC
>JAZRWG010000029.1:0-12398 GCA_045599545.1 Paludibacteraceae bacterium
CGATTATCGCCCTGATTACAAGTTGTAAGACCCAGCAATGCATGACGCCCCTCGTTATCCGTGACTCCGTGAGCGTGACCTACCGCCAAGGCAAGGAACAGCCTTTTTCTCTCAACCAAATAGAGGAACAGCCAGCGTCCCTAGACGCTATCGGAGCAGCGCACCCGTCCATCTGCGTAATCGACGAAGGATTGCCGGAGATAGCTACAGGAGCTACGAGTAGCGAACTCGCTACGACGGCAAGTCCGAGTAGCCCTCCTAAAGGTGAGGGCGTAAAATCGAAATCGGTGGGACATCTGTTTAAATCTGCGGGAGATTTAATACCGCGCAATTTGCGTAATAGCGAAGCGAGCGGGAGATCCCTAATCCGTGTGGATACGGTAGTCATTGAGAAATGGCACACGCAAAAAGAAACGGAGGAAGTGCAAGTTAAATACACTCCTCCGTTCTATAAACGTTGTACTTGGGGCTTTTGGATATTGCTGCTGATACTGCTCGGGTCAGCAGCGATAAGAATACTAAGATTGATATATTAATCACAACCCGATGCCGGTCAATCATAGGCGGGTTATAAATGTTCAATTAAAATATCCTTACTAACTTCCATCCTTGAGAAGGCAAAGAGTTTCTTTCCTAAGTCCTTAATCGATGCCCCGATATGATACACAGTATCGTCAATAATCAAGAACCGATCATGAATCGCCTTCGTCTGCCTTATCTTAATGGGGCGATATTGGGCATTATGTTTCTCCAAATCCAACAGGGTGGCCTTACTAACCGCTTGTGTGTAGATGGTCGCATGCACGCCTTGCGCGCGTTTATCTAATAAAGTGAAGACCGTTTCGTCAATATAGTTATCTATCAAAACAATAGACTTTGTAGCAGACTTAACCAAATCGGAAGCAAAGACGTATGCGTCAAAAATTTGCCCATTGTAGAAGACACCTTCCATTGGAGGCAACGAGGTGCGAACAAAAAAGTCTATTTTCTTATCGTGTTCAGCAACACGTTCTTCTAATGCTAATATTCGTTGATTAATGGCATAACCGCGGAGCATATAGTCCTTCAAGATGCTGTTTGCCCATTGACGGAATTGGATACCGCGAATAGTGTTCACACGAAAGCCAACCGAAATAATAGCATCCAAATTATAAAATCCTACCTCACGTTTTACCATACGATTTCCTTCTGATTGAACTAGTTCCAAAATGGAACATGTTGCTTCTTGCTTCAATTCTTGAGAATCGTAAATATTCTTTAGATGTTTGGTTATTGCTTGACGATTTACGCCAAACAACTCTGCCATTTGTGCTTGGCTCAACCATACAGTTTCATCAGCGACGCGGACTTCCAATTTGGTTAATTCGTTCGGCTGATAGAGCACTATTTCGTTTTGTTCGTTCATAGTTTTCATCTCATGACCGTTGCCGGTCAAGCATAGGCGAGTGGTTAATTTTTTTGCACAAAAGCAGCCCAATGACCGGGGACGATGACGTGATGATTGGCTATCGGATTGGTTAGGAAGTACTTAACCGCCTCCTCACTCACTTCAAGCCACACTTGCGTGCGACAGAGATTAGGCTCAAACTGATTGCGCACCAGTTGTACATCCTCGGCAAACACACGTTTACCATCACCGCTAACCTTCATAAGCGTGTAATCGCCCAGCGGTAACTCGCCGTGAATGGCAACCCCAATGCCCGATTCAAAATGCGTGGTCAGACTATAGCTGTCGCACATAGATAATGGTAATGTACAGTGTGCAAAAAGCATTTCGCTGCCCTTCTGCCTTTCCGCCTCTCCGCCTTTCTGCCTCTCTATCCTCGCGGGATTGGCTTGGAAGCCGGGGCAACCTGTGATTTGCTTGGCAATCATCATCGTGATGAGCGTCGGCACATCGCCCTCGCAAGCGGCGGGGATACCTTCGCTGTTGAGTTTGGCTAATGCCCAACAGCCGGTGTTATAGACGGAGGTGAGTAGGTCAAAACAACGAATCGTGAGACCCG
The DNA here is from genome assembly GCA_045599545.1 of Paludibacteraceae bacterium. Classification (GTDB taxonomy): domain Bacteria; phylum Bacteroidota; class Bacteroidia; order Bacteroidales; family Paludibacteraceae; genus Colicola. The sequence continues at coordinate 2,007 of JAZRWG010000029.1, forward strand.
ATAAATCGTACTTGGCAATAATAGACTTGAGGCGCTCATAGATAAGTTCCGCCCCCTCTTTGCCACTAGCCACTTTGCCTAACGAGGTCACTTCCTCGATGGGGATATCCACGAGTTCCAAACCAAATGTCTTGGCCACCGTTTGTTTGTCGTAAGTAGAGGCGATAAGCCAGTCACTCGGCTTTCCTATAATTCCTAATCTTAGCATATCACTTCCCCCTTTCCTCCGTGTTGGTTGATATATGCGAGTATCTCGAGCGATGCGGCGAGGGAGTTACTTTGTCCGCTTGCCACGAGGTAAATAGGCTTGGTTAAGTCGATTTCACCGGCCTCCACTTTCTCCACAAACAGTCCTTCCGTTCCACCGGTGAGTACCTCTATTATTTGGGAGTAGGATTCTATGTCCTCTTTATGTAATGCTGATTTGAGTTGTATAATCATGGTTATCTATATTTGGTTTCGTCAGCGTCGCCGAGCAGACTGACATAGGATTCGTAGCGGGAGTAAGCGATGGTTTTGGGAGTTGAGGAGTAGGGGGGTAGGGGAGTAGGGGCTATGTCTTTCACTGCTTCGACCACGGCGCAACCGGGCGTGCCGGGTAAGTGCAGACAATCCGAGAAACGACAGTCCTGTCCGATTTTGAAGATCTCCCTGAAATAATGGCTCACTTCCGTCTTCTGCATATCAAAGGTTCCAAAGCCTTTAATACCCGGAGTGTCTATCACGAGCGTGCGCTCGTGGAGTAGGGGAGTAGAGGAGGTCGCTCCGGCGACACCGGTATAATGGGGTAGGGTGTACATACAACTGAACGTGGTGGTGTGCATTCCCGTGTCGTGGACTTGGGAGATGTCCTGCACGCGGGTGATGTCCTGTCCCATCAGAGCGTTGATGAGCGTCGATTTGCCTACACCGCTATTGCCTGAGAACAAGGTTACTTTGCCTTTTAACAGAGAAAGTAATGATGAATTTAACCGCTGCGCTGAATGATGTAATGATGCATTTGTTGGACTGTTTTGCAGTTCTTTGGCGCAGATGGCCAGGGTGGGGTAGTTGAGCGACTCGTATAACGCGCGTAATTGATTAAGGTAGGTTGTTTCTTCTTCGTTCAAGAGGTCAATCTTATTGAAGACGAGAATCACGGGCACTCGGTACGCCTCGCAGGTAGCGAGGAAGCGGTCGATAAATGTCGTGGAGGTCTCGGGGTGCTTGATGGTGACCAGCAGCATCACTTGATCCACATTAGCGGCTAAGATATGACTCTCCTTGCTTAAGTTGGTGGATTTGCGGATGATATAGTTCTTACGGTCGTAGATGTCCGTTATCCAAAACGGCACCTCTCCGCCTCTCTGACCCGTTGCCTCTCCGCCTTTCTGCCTCTCCACCTCCACATAGTCGCCTACGGCGACGGGATTGGTGGAGCGGATACCTTTGGTGCGAAAATTACCCTTAAGGACGGCTTTGGAACCGTCCTCAAGGATATAACACGTACTGGTCGATTTAATGACGAGAGCCTTCATTAGACGGTCATTATCTCTTTTTCTTTCTTGGCGTAAACCTCGTCAATCTGCTTGATGTACTTATCGTGCAGTTTTTGCATATCGTCCTCGGCTGCTTTCTCGGCATCCTCGGGCAGACCCTCTTTTATTTGTTTTTTGAGGGTTTCAATGGCATCACGGCGCGCATTACGAATGGACATCTTGGCGTTCTCGGCTTCGCCCTTACATTGCTTAGCCAGTTCGCGACGACGCTCCTCGGTGAGCGGCGGGATGATAAGACGAATGCACTCTCCGTTGTTATTGGGAGCCAGACCGATATTAGAGTTAATAAGGGCACGCTCAATAACGGCGAGCATGCTCTTCTCCCACGGTTGGATTTGAATAGTACGAGCATCGGGAGTGGTGATCGTAGCGGCATTGGCCAGCGGGGTCATTGTGCCGTAATAGTCAATCTTAACGGCATCAAGAATACGAACAGACGCTTTACCGGCGCGGATATGAGCCAGTGCGTCGTCAAGGAACATAACGGCGGATTGCATCAATTCTTCTGCATCCGATTGGATTTTGTTTACTTCGATCATGTTATTAGTGATTAGTGGTTATTGCTTATTGCTTATTGCTTATTGCTGATTGCTTAGGGGCGAACGAGGGTGCCGATGGGTTGACCTTCAATGACCTTCATCAGGTTACCCTCCTCGTCCATGTTAAAGACATAGATAGGCATCTTATTCTCCTTGCACAACGTGATAGCCGTGAGGTCCATGATGCGGAGGTTCTTGCTCAGGATCTCGTCGTAGGTGATCTCATCGTACTTGACGGCTGCGGGGTCTTTCTCGGGGTCGGCGGTGTAGATACCATCTACGCGTGTTCCCTTGAACATAATATCCGCCTCTATCTCTACGGCACGAAGAGCCGAAGCCGTGTCGGTCGTAAAGAACGGATTACCCGTGCCGCCGGCGATGATAACGACTTCGCCTTTATCAAAGAGGCGTAACGCTTTCTGTTTGTCGTAGAGGTTACCGATAGGCTCCATGCCAATGGAGGTCAGCACGCGCACTTTCTGTCCCTCGGCTTGCAGAGCCGAACGCAGTGCCAGCGAGTTAATGACGGTAGCGAGCATGCCCATCTGGTCGCCGCTGACGCGGTCAAACCCTTGTTGGGCACCACTCAGTCCGCGGAAGATATTGCCTCCGCCGATCACAATGCCGATTTGTACGCCTTTTTGGGCAATAGCGTGAATCTGTTTGGCGTAGGAAGCCAGACGCTCGGCATCGATGCCGTAACCTTGTTTGCCCATCAAACTCTCGCCCGATAACTTCAGTAAAATTCTCTTATATTTCATAATATTTACTTTAAACTCTAAAAATACCACGTGCTATACATGGCGTAATTATGTGCTATTCGCTTATTGATCTCTTCCGTTTGGGCGGGATCGGCTTTCTTGATGAACTTAGCCGGCACGCCTCCCCAGACTTCGTAGGGACCGATCTTGGTGCCTTTCAGTACTAAGGCATTGGCAGCAACGATGGCTCCTTCACCCACTTCGGCATCGTCCAAGATGGTTGAACCCATTCCTAATAGTGCGTAGTCGTGTATATGCGCTCCGTGGATGGTGACATTATGTCCTACGGACACATAATCGCCCATCGTGATGGTCGATTTTTGGTAGAGGGTGTGCAGTACCGCCCCGTCTTGGATATTGCAATGCTTGCCGATCGTGATGGTGTTCACGTCGCCTCGTAGCACGGCATTAAACCACAACGAACAACCCTCGCCTACGGTCACATCTCCCACTATCGTGGCGTTATCCGCCAGAAAGACATCCTGAGCAATGCGAGGAGTGAGTATCTCCCCGTTGCGGTTGATTGTTTTGATCAGAGCCATATTAGCGTGCGTTGATGATAGCCACAAACTTCTCGGCTACGAGCGAAGCGCCACCGATCAAACCTCCATCTACGTCGGGTTTGGAGAACAGTTCTTCGGCGTTCTTCTCGTTGCACGAACCGCCATACAGAATGGTGGTGTCTTGAGCTACTTGTTTGCCGTATTTCTCCTCCACGAGCGAACGGATATAGGCGTGCATCTCCTCGGCTTGGTCGGGGGTAGCGGTCAGACCCGTTCCGATAGCCCAAACGGGTTCGTAAGCGAGCGTGATCTTACCAAAATCCTCGGCACTGAGGTCGAATACCGAACCGTCCAATTGTGCCTTAACAACGTCGTTCTGGTAGTTGCCTTCGCGCTCCTCTTTGACCTCACCGATGCAGAAGATCGGTTTGAGGTTATTGGCCAGAGCCAGTTGCACTTTCTCCTTGAGGATCTCGGGCGTCTCGTTGTAATACTGACGACGCTCGCTATGACCCAAGATGCAGTACGTAGCACCCGTAGAGGCTACCATTTCGGCACTCACTTCACCCGTGTAAGCACCCTTCTCTTTGTCTGCGCAGTTCTCTGCGGCTACAGCGATGGGCGTTCCCTTAACCAGTTCAACGGCCTTGGTCAGGTGAATAAACGGAGTGGCAATAACCACAGCGCATTGGGGGTTCTTAACTTGGGTTTTGAGTTCGTTGATAAGCTCGATTCCTTCTTGCAGGTTCTTGTTCATTTTCCAGTTACCTGCTACCATTTTTGTTCGCATAATTGTAATATTTTAGTGATTTCTAATATTGTATTTATCGATGACATTGCCGTTCTGTATAACGATCACGCCGGGGTTGGCGCGAACGATGGTCTTGAGCATCACCGGATCGGCGGTGCAGAACACGCTCTCCCAATGATTGTAGGGCGTGAGCCGATTGGAGGCGCGTCCGTCTTGGGTGTTGTACTGCTCCTCCACTTGGTAACAGAACTCCTCTATCCGGGCATCCGAAGCACCGGTGAAGATATAGAAGGGTTCTTGGTTTTGGAGGCAACGATGGTAGAGTTGGGTCACCCGTTCCGCCTGTCTCAGGTCGGTTTTGTCTAGGTCATACATCACAACCACCGTCACGGGTACCTCACTTTCCAGTATATCCCATGTTATATCCTCGTAATCCATATTCATAATCTCGAAGTCATGAATGGGCGGTTCGTAGCCTTTCTTGATGAGTTTGGAGTTCTGCCGCACAAAGTGCCACGTGCTATCCTTGGGGTAGTCTTGCAGGGTGAACTCTTGCTCCTTGCCGTTCGCGTCGGCATAGATCAGACGAATCTCGTACTGGTCCACTTCGGCCCCTTCGGGTATCTCCATCTGTTCGGGGATGTTCTTTCCTATCTTATAGGGACGGAAATCAATAATGGGCAAGTGGTACAGCGTCCAAACCATAAAGAGAATGACGATTACTGCCGCCCCACCGGCAATCAGACCTTGTGTCAGCCTTTCCGCCTCTCCGCCTTTCCGCCTCTCCGCCTTTCTTCCACCCCACACAATCGCAATGGCCATCGCCAGCAGCACGATGTTCTTCCAGAACGTCTGCCAGTTTGTGAGCACCAGTGCATCGCCGAAGCAACCGCAATCGCTTACGGGATTAGTGAGAGCAATCCACAACGTGAGGGGCGTGACAAAGCACATAAAAGCCAAGGCTATCCACGACGTTATTTGGGACCACACATTCGCTACGAGCATCACGCCGAGTGTGAACTCAAAGGCAATAAGCGCAAAAGCGGCTACCGTAGCCAGTACCATGGCGTTCTCAAACAGCGGAGTCAGAGCACCTCCCATTTCGGCAAAAGCACTGAGGTAATCCTCTATCTTATAGGTAGTACCCAACGGATCGACGGCTTTCACAAACCCCGAGAAGATAAACGTCAGTCCCAATAGGATTTGAACTATCCTTCTTCCTATTTCCTCTATCCTATTTCCATTACTTTTCATCTTTCTCCATCTTTTGAATTAAGTAGAACACCGCATAATTGAGCATATCAAACAGGTTGCCGTCGGCACCCTCGGAGATGAGCGTCTTATTGTCGTGCGCGGTGATGGACTTATTGCGGTTGATCTTGGTCAGAATAATATCCGTCAAGGACGACCCGAACATCTCGCGCCAAGCCTCGCCGTAGTCGTGGTTCTTGCGTAGCATCAGTTCTTTGGCCTCATGTATATACTCGTCATAGAGTGCGGTGGCGCGTTCGGCGGTCATATCCACGCCGTCGGCATAACCCTGTCGCAGTTGGATCAGTCCGATGATGGAGTAATTGATAATCGCCATCAACTCGCCCTCGATGCTCTCGCCCACGAGGTTGACACCCGTGGTTTCGATCTCGCGGATACGTTTGGCTTTGATAAAGAGTTGGTCATTGACCGTCTGCGGTCGCATGATGCGCCAGGACGGACCGTAGTCCTTCATTTTGAGCACATAGATTTGGCGACATTTAGCCACCACTTGATCATATTCGTTACTTGTGTTGTGCATTGCCTAAAATATCGTAAGTTTGGTTATTGTATTCAATGAGTATTCGCCCGTTGCGAATGATTTTGGGAGTAGGGGAGTAGGGGAGGTTGCTCCGGCGACTCCGATAATCCGGAGTAAGGGTAAGGTCGTCCGTTGGTTTTTCTCCTTGGGTAATCAAGGTAATCACACCCTCATTCTCTTCAATCGAAATCAAGGGGCGATGGGTGAAGGGTGCAAACGAGGTCACACCCTTATTTCCCGGATAGGTGTCGTCGTTATTGCTTCCCACTATTGAACTGCCGCTACTGGGAATGATGGTGTAACGTAACGCATTCTGGTCGTTATTGGGATTGTTGTTCTTCCAAACGTTCTTATTGAAATTAACCTTCCACACGATCAGGCCGTGTCCGTTCAGATTCGCTGACTTAGCGTCCCAACCTGTCTGTTGGCGGTTCTCGAAGTAATAAACGGTACTATCGTTAAACTGCGTAGCCGAACTCCAAGCGGTGTTATTCTCCGTCATATAGGCGTAGGTCTTGCCGTCGGCGGGAAGACGAACTTCCTGTGTGTCTTGCAGTAGCGTCGGCATCGCCCAACCAAAGAAGAACTTATCAAACGGACTATAACTCGGGGGTCGGTTGCCGTTGTCGTTGTAGCAACCCGTGCACATAATATGCCAGCATTGGGGTATGTTTTTGGAATAGGTGCTGTTGTATAAATCCGCCAAGCCCAACACGTGTCCAAACTCGTGACAGAGGGTGCCTATGCCGCAACGGGTGTCTTTTTTGTCTCCGAGATAATTTAACTCGTTGGTGTAGGCAAACATGTTGATTTTAACGCCATCTATTTGGGCACTATCTCTCGTGAATCGACCGGAAGAATAGTATGAAAAAGCATCATTCACTGTCCACTGCGCCGGCCAAACGCGGTCGGGGTCGTCGTTGTAAGTTTCGTTCTCTCCGTAACCGGCATAGAAGATAAACACAAAATCCACTTCCCCGGACTTATGCCGGGCATAATCGGCAAAGTTAAGGGCTGGATATTGTGCATTGGCGCGGCGGCAGGACTCAATCACCAAATCCGCGATGTAGCGGTCATTGTCGCCGTTGTTCTTGCCGTAGTAGGCGTAACAACTATCCAACTCCACCGGACCCACCACATCAAACTTCGGACAGTACTGTCCGTTCGATTGGTCTTTGAAGTACTGCGCTGCGGACTTATACGCACCGTTATAGGTGTATTTCAAGCCATTGCACAGACTGTCTATCTGATCGCGTGTGTTCTCGGATCTGAATTTCACATCCTTGAAGTTCACCAAGATAACCAGTCCCTTTTGGGGCAGATAGGGCTCTCCTATCTCCGCGGGCATGCGGTGTGGTGCTCTTTGCAACGCGGCGGCACGACGAACCTGCTGCTCCTCCGTGAGGGTCGCTTTGGGGGTAGTGGTCTCCCAGTGATAAAACTCGTCCCCATGGACATAATAGGTCTGTTGCGTTCCGTCAGGAAGCATACGTGTCCTCGCTCCCGGATGAGCCGGAACGGCATAACTATTCATGTAAACAACACTAAGCACTAAGCAATAAGCACTAAATACGAATCTTTTCATATCACAAATTACAAATCTCCTTAAGCGTCACTTGCCTCTGTTCCCCGGTAATCATATTCTTGAGCATGACCGTGTTATTAGCCATCTCGTCGCCTCCTACGATGGCTACGAACGGAATCTGTTTGCCGTCGGCATAGGCCATCTGTTTCTTCATCTTCGCGGGTTCGGGATAGACCTCGGTGGCTATACCCTTGCGACGTAGTTCGGCTGCCCAACCCAAGGCGTAGTTCAGTTCCGCTTCTCCAAACGAGGCAAACAGCACGCGTGTGCGTTCGAGCTCATCGGGATAGAGGTTGAGTTCGGTCAGCACGTCGTAGATACGGTCGGCACCAAAACTGATACCTACACCGCTCACGCCCGGCAAACCGAAGATACCCGTTAGGTTATCATAGCGTCCTCCGCCCGTGATGCTACCCATCTCTACATCCAACGCCTTGACCTCAAATATCGCTCCCGTATAATAATTCAATCCCCGTGCGAGGCACAAATCCAATACTATCTCAAAGTTTCCTTCCGCCTCTCCGCCTTTCTGCCTCTCTGCCTCTCCGCCTTTCAGCGCAGCGGTCAAACGAAAGATTGTCCTCAGCTCCTCCACTCCTTTCAGTCCCACTTCCGATTCCACAAGTATCTCGCTCAACTGATCCAATTTCTCTTCGTTGTTGCCGCTGAGGTTGAGGATAGGTTGCAGTTTATCTATTGCTGCGTCACTCAGACCGCGTTCGAGCAGTTCTTTATTGACGTTCTCAAGGCCTATCTTATCCAGTTTGTCGATGGCTATGGTTATGTCCATCATCTTCTCGGGTTGCCCGATGACCTCGGCGATGCCGGCTAAGACCTTGCGGTTATTGATATGCAGGGCCACACGGATACCGAAGCGGCGATAGACCTCTTGTACGATCTGTATCAGTTCCATCTCGCAAACGAGTGACTCGGTACCGATCACGTCCACGTCGCACTGATAGAACTCGCGGTAGCGTCCTTTCTGGGGACGGTCAGCACGCCAAACGGGTTGTATCTGGTAGCGGCGGAAGGGGAATTGCAACTCCTCTTTGTGTTGTACCACGTAGCGGGCAAACGGAACGGTGAGGTCGTAGCGCAGTCCTTTCTCGGCGGGTTCGTTGGCTTTCTCGCCCGAGTTCTGAATACGGAACAGCAGTTTATCTCCTTCTTCTCCGTACTTACCCATGAGCGTGGATAGGTTCTCCATGGAGGGTGTCTCTATCTGTTGGAAGCCGTAGAGGGCGAACACGCTACGGATAGTAGAGAAGATATAATTGCGTCGCGCCATTTCTATTGATCCGAAGTCGCGCGTCCCCTTCGGAATACTTGGTTTCTGTATATTCATCTTTAAACTTTAAACTTTAAACTATTAAGAATGGTCGTGCTTGCTCCGCACTCGCTCTCCACATACGCTTTGGCTTTCGCTCCCATGGTCTGTTGCTGGGCGAAGGCTTCGTCGAGTCGGTCCCTCAGTTCCTCGTAGTTACTAATCCCGAACCCCGCACCGGCTGCAATCAGTCCCTTGGCTTCGCGGAAATGGTCGTGCCTTGGACCAAACAGAACGGGGATACCGTACACCGCTGCCTCAATCGTGTTATGAATACCGGCTCCGAATCCGCCGCCTATGTAAGCCACGTCGGCATAACGGTAGATGGAGGATAGCAGTCCCATCGTGTCCACCACCAGTGTCCGTGTGTGTTGGATATTCATCTTATTGGCTTCGGTATAGCGCACCTCTTTCCCTTTGAAAATCTCAAAGATACGGTGCATATGTTCTTCGTCTATCTCGTGGGGAACGAGCACTAACTTAACGTCCTCCCGTTCCTCTATATAACGTGCCAATAACGCCTCATCCTCCGGCCACGTACTCCCCGCTATCAAAATCTTATAACCTGTCGCCTCTCTGGCCTGTAGCCTTTCCGCCTCTCCGCCTATCTGCCTTTCAGCGAAGCGGTCAACAAAAGGAATGTCTTTTGGAACCCGCGCAATCGCCCTCACTCTATCAAAACGGGTATCCCCCGCCACCGTTACGTTTTCTATGCCGAACTGTCCGAGCAGTTGTTTGGAACTCTCGTCCTGAACGAAGAGTTGCGTGAAGTAGGTCAGCAGTCGGCGGTAGGCTTGGCCCCAGGGTTTGAAGAAGAGTTGGCTTTGGCGGAAGATAGCCGAGATGAGGTAGGTAGGGATAGCGCGCTCATGTAGTTCCTTGAGGTAGGCGGGCCAGAACTCGTACTTAACGAAGATAGCCATCTTGGGTTGCACTAAGTCTAAGAACTCTTTGGCATTCGCTTGGGTGGCGAAGGGTAGGTAGTAAACGCCGTCCACCTTGTCGTAGTTCTTCCGCATCTCGTACCCCGACGGCGAGAAGAACGTCAATATCATCTTCGGTCTTTCCTCCTCTCCGCCTATCGCCTCAATAATCGGACGGGCCTGCTCAAACTCTCCTACGGAGGCGGCATGAAACCAGATGCTGTCGTGCCACATGCCTTCGGGTGCTTGGCGCAACAGGCGGAGGGTATTGGCTTGTCCCTCTATCAGTAATTGGGCTTTTTTATTTCCGCATAGAGCGGCTAAGCGTATCAGTAAAAAATATATGCGCATAGGTGTGTATTTTCGATTTAGCGCGCAAAATTACAAAAAAATTTTGTTATATGCAAAAAAAAGTGTAATTTTGCAGCCGATTTCAGTAAAAATCAATAAGCAATAAGCATTAAGCAATCAAAATATGGTCATTTTAGCAATCGAATCGAGTTGTGACGACACGTCGGCAGCCGTCATCAAAGACGGACTACTGTACAGTAACGTCACCGCCTCTCAGAAGGTGCACGAGGAGTTCGGCGGCGTGGTCCCCGAACTGGCTTCCCGTGCGCACCAACTCAATATATTACCCGTCGTGGACACCGCACTGAGTCGTGCGGGTGTC
>JAZRWG010000030.1:0-6451 GCA_045599545.1 Paludibacteraceae bacterium
ACAAGGGTACTATGTACAATGCCTTGGGACAAAAAATCAATTAATTATTAACCCCAAAAAACAATTTCACACAATGAAAAAAACATTGATGTTTGCTGCCATCGCATTGGTAGCATTCGCAGGATTTTCCTGCAAACCGAAAGCAGAAGCTCCGAAAGCTATGTTCGAGTACGAAGTTTCTGAGGACGATGTAACCCTCGTTCAATTCACCAACCTGTCTAAGAACGCTACCGCTTACAAGTGGGAGTTCGGTGACAACGAGACCTCTACGGAGACCAATCCTAAACACACCTATGCAGAGGGTGGTACCTACACCATTACCCTGACCGCAGAAGGCGAGGGTGGAACCAACACTTATTCTGAGGAGATCTCTCTCGTTGCTCCGAAGGTAAAGATTGACGGTAAGTTCAACGATTGGGACAAGATGGTTGCTGATAAAGAGGCAACTTTGGTTCAAGTTGAGCTCCCCGAAGAGGCTATTGGTGCAGGTCGTGAGTCCTTTAAGAAAGCTTGGTGTGTAACTGACGCCGACTTCATTTACTACATGTTTGAGTTTGACAATGATTTAGATGTCAACATGTCCTTCTCCTTCTACATTGATGCAGATGGTAATGGTGATACCGGTAAAGATCGTGACTCTTATTGGCAAGGAATGGGTGCTGAATATCAACTCGAGTATGGTGATGGCGATACAGAGAATTGGACTGATTGGACGATCTTCTATCTCTACGCATTTGATGAAGGAGGAAGCACTGTTGACTCCAAAACTCAAAAGATGGAAACCCCGAATGACATGAGCGCTGTCGTTCCGATGAATGATGGTCTGGCTCGTATTGAGTTCCGTATCTCTCGTGCTATTATGTCTGACTTAAGTAACAAATCTCTTTGGGGTTGCCGTTTCTGCAACACAGATTGGAGTTGTGATGGTCAACTTCCCGCACTTGTAAGCGACGATGAAGGTAGTTCATATGGACTTCCAGGCGCAAACTTCAAGTTCTAATGAAGCGAATCTCAGTTATCCTTTTGATAGCTGTTGCTATTATGGGTTGCACGCAAACGGGCGTGCAACCCGTTTCGCTTAACTCTAAGCGAGACTCCGCAAACTACGCCTTAGGCTATTTTCATGGACGGCAGTCCAATGCTGCCATCGGTAAGGATAGTACGGGGAAGGCATTACATACGTTTATAATCACTTTTGACCGCGTAGCCGCCGGTTCAATGAGTAAGAAATCAAAAACCTATCAGTATGGCCATCAGATAGGTTTGGGCATCCTTGAATATGAATCAGAAGGACTGTCTCACCACCCCCTTTGGCCGGTTAACGAAGAACTCCTGTTACAAGGTTTTCTTGCCGGTTATTATGGGGATACAACCATTATGACTCCGCAAGGAGTTAATCAAGCGCGCAATCGCGCTAATACAATTCAGACCAAAGCATGGGTCACTATTTATGATCCGGTCATCGTCAAATCTTGTCCAACGGCGGTACAACCCGTTGTGATGGACAATAAAGTGGATACCCTCAATTATGCCTTCGGTTGGTCAAACGGCTATCAGTTGGCTAATGCCACGCAAAACGATTCCACCTTCCTTTTTGAGGAGTATATCGCAGGTATGAACAACGCTTTGCGTCAACGTCCTGACTATCCTGCAGCGATATTGGCTGCGGAGCGGTTAGCACTCCAAACGGAATCGTGGTCTCAAAAAGGATTGGACGGAAAAAACTTCCGCTATAATCCGGAAATCTACCGTCAAGCCTTGATCAATGGCTTGCAACAAGATACAGTTACTATGCGCTATCATGAAGCCGCACAGTATCTTTACGAAGTATTACCCACTTGTCTTCCTCCTTCAGTCAAGCGTCGTCTGTAAAAACTAAACACTAGACACTAGACACCAAACACCAATTGTGCGCAAACACTTATTATTATTGGCTCTTGCCATCAGCACCGCCGCTATGGCAATCGTTCAACCCCCTATTATTTACAATGGTGAAGAATTGGAATTAGATACCACCTTCACTCGTGCTCAAGTGGGTAAGACACCCACCTATATTCCTGAGGTATCGGGCATGTCCTGCTCTCGCGTCACCCCGGGCTATCTCTGGATACAGAGTGACGAGGTTTTCCGTATTGCGGCGATCAATCCGCACGGGGATATCTTTAGTAAGATTGTCTTCAAAGACTGCCCCAAACACAACGGTGCAACACGCCGTGACTGGGAGGCCTTGACTACCGGCGTTTGGCAGGGTAAGAATTACCTCTTTGTCGGAGCGGTTGGAGATAATGACTTGCAGTATAAGGACGAGTACTATCTGTTGTATATGGAGGAACCCGAGATTGGAAATAAGGTGAATCCGGATCCTGTGACTTACAACGTAGGAACGAACTATATCCGTTATGGTTATCCCGATGGGAAGGCACATAATACGGAGGCTATCATGTACGACAATGTAGATCAAACGATGTATATCATTGACAAGGTCTATAAGGGCGTTAACACCGTTTATAGTTTACGCATGGACACAATCTATGGTAACGACCTTCAGATTCTCACCGAGGTTTGTAAGTTGGGTAAGGAGGGTGAGATTCAGTTCCAGCGTGTCACGGCAGCGGATCAAACGCCGGACGGTAAGTATATTATCATTAAGAATAACTATTCGAATTGTGATACGGCCAACTGCCTTATTTGGGTTCGTGAAGACGCAAAGGAACCTTTATCTCAAACGCTCCAACGTCAGCCCAAGCAGATTGCAGCTTATTTGACCGAATGGCAAGGTGAAGCCGTGGCATGGCTCGATAGTACTACGTTCTACACCACGTCTGATGACGATGGTCGTGCGCCCATCTATGTTTATGTTCGTTGGGGCAGTACGGCGGATATGGAGCAAGTCGAGGTGGATGCCGTCACCGGAGCGGGAGCAAATAAGGTTCTTGTCGGCAACCGCCTCTTCATCCGCGCCAAACAATCCGACTACTCCTTCTCCGGCCAAGAACTCTAGTCGCCCCTCCGCCTATCAGCCTTTCTGCCCATCGGCCTATAAAATTGCCCTTTTCCCCAAAAAAGTGCAATTTTATTTGCACATGTCAAAAAAAAGTTGTACCTTTGCAGCCGAAATTGTTAAGTGTACTAAACAAATACGGATAAATTCTGTTTAATCGGCTTAACACTCCGACGAACGGAGCACCTACGGAGCACCATAGCCCCTACGGCACCCCTACTTGCCCCCGCCTTTAAGGCATAGTTGCAAATAAATCTTTCAATGTGATTTGTGAAGGAATGAGTTGGCTATAACTGTTGGTTTTTAGTCCTTGAGTTGTAATCATTGTTGGCCATGCCGTATGCTTCAGCCCCGTTTCCTTGGAAAAGGCAGAACAGCGATATTGGAGCTTGTCATACTCGTCTTTTTGTAAGTCGTACTCATCTAAACTGTATTTTACTTCGCAAATATTAACTATCTGATCTGCTCGCTCAATCACCAAATCTATTTGGGCGGCAGGAGTGAGTGTTTTGCTTCGCCATGCGTAATGTAACGTTGAAACTCCTTCAATGCGTAATGCCTTTTTTATAGTACTGATATGGTTTAATGAAATACTTTCATAACTCAGTCCCATCCATGTGTTTACCTCGGGTGTGTTGATGTGATGTAACCAATAATCTCTTTCTACTTGTGCTCGGTTAAGAAACGTTAAGTAGAAAAGGCAAAACATATCACATAAGCGATAAACACATTCAGTGTTTTTTATTTTTTTCTCACGAACATGTAACTCCTGCACTAAATCGCTACTGCATAGAATAGTTAACTTTTCCCCAAGATGTCCATTGTTGGCGGTACCTATCGACTGGGCTATTTGTTCTCGAGTTAATCCGTATCGACTCTTCGCTAAACATTCCACAATAGACATGTAGGCTTGTGGCTTTTTGTATAAGGTGATGAAGAGGCGTTTATATTCTCTCCGCATTTGGTCATCTATACTGAAAAACAATCGGTTGATATTTTGTACCAAACTTTCTTGTGGATTAAGTAGGCTTAAATAATAGGGGACACCCCCAAAAACCATATAGGTTTGCAAGGTCATTAACTCATTCCAAGAAAAATGATACTCATCTAAATATTGCTTTGTCTCTTGGAGGGTAAAGGGATGGATATGCATCTCATGCGTTATCCGATCGTGTAACCCGCCGTGGCTATCAATAACGTTGTCAATCATCCATGATGTAGCACTTCCGCAAATGATAAAGGTGATATTATCATGTAGTCTTGCCCAATTGTTCCAAAAGTAACCTACAGCATTGGCAACATTTGACCCAGGCGTATCCATGGCGGGCAATTCATCAATGAAGATTATGCAACGTTCGTGTTGTTCTACTTTATGGCGAAGAGCTTTCTTTAATTCTATAAACGCTTCCATCCAGCAAGTAGGACTTGTCTCTATTGATAGATGGTATTCCTCCATAGCATCCTTAAAGGCAAGCATTTGGTCGGAAAAACTTCCATCTATCACACCTGTCATACGAAATGCGTATGAGCCGATGAATTGTTGGTCTATTAAAAAGGTTTTGCCTACTCTGCGACGACCATATACTGCAATAAATTCAGCTTTCGGACTAGCAGCATACTGTTGTAGTGCCGCAATTTCATTTTTCCTTCCTATAATTGGTTCCATAGGGCATTATTTTGAATTTAGGGTGCAAAATTACTAATAATAATTGATATATGCAAATAAAACGGGCGAAATCGATGAAAAAATATACCAATTTCGCCCGATTGGTGGGTTTTTGGGCGAAATCGATGCGATTTTATGTCGATTTCGCCCGATTAGTCCGAATGGTTGCTTTTTTCTTTTAAATAAATTTGCATATATCAAAAAAAAGCCGTACCTTTGCACAACAAAAAAAAATTATTATGAATAGAAATTTCCCATTAGCGCTACTATTACCGCTTGCTTGTTTATCGTTCCTCGTCTCTTGTAACCAAACACCAGACACTAAACACCAAACACCCAAGAACGTTGTTCTCATGATCGGAGACGGCATGGGCGTGCCGCAAGTGTCTTGCGGTTGGGTCAAGAACAAAGGTCACCTCAACCTCGACCGCTTCCCCTATACGGGTTTCAGTCGCACCTACTGCTTGGATCATCTTATCACCGACAGCGGTGCCGGAGGCACGGCCTTGGCGTGCGGTCAGAAGATACAGTATTATCACGTTGCCGTGGACACTGCCGGTAACGAACTGCCTTCCCTTATTGATATAGCTCACGCCCAAGGCATGCGCACGGGAGTATCCGTAGTCTGTGGTTTAGATGATGCCACGCCCGCTTCTTTCTTGGCGCACGATACGTATCGTCGTAACAGCGAACCTATTATTGCCGATTTCCTCGTCTCTCCCGTGGATCTCATTGTGGGTGGCGGTTGGCTTTATTTCGAGGAACGTCAAGATGGTCGTTCCATCCTTTCCGAGATGGCTCAGCAGGGTAGGGATACGGCTACAACCGAGGAGCGTTTCTTCGCTATGCAGAACCTGCCTCTGATAGGTGTGTTAGCTTATAACGACTACCCGCTTCCTTCTGTTCGCGGCGACTTGTTCACACGCCAGACGATGAAAGCCATTGACATGTTGGATAATGAACAGGGTTTCTTCCTCATGGTCGAGGGTTCGCTCATTGACGGCTATTGCCATGATATGAATATTGATGGCGTGATGGAAGAGATGCTTGATTTTGATGCTACCGTGGGAGCGGTACTTGATTGGGCTCAAAAGGACGGCAACACGCTGGTTGTCGTCACCGCCGACCACGAATCGGGTGCCCTCACGTTATTGGGGGGAGACCTTGAAAAGGGTGAGATTATAACGAACTTTGCTCACGAGGACCACTCCAATATCCAGGTTCCCATTTATGCCTTTGGTCCGGGTGCGGAACACTTCCACGGCACCAAGGAGAACTGCGAATGGTCTGAACTCATCCGCTCCTTCATCGTCCCCTAACCTCTCTGCCTATCTGCCTCTCCGCCTCTCTGCCTCTCCGCCTCTCCGCCTCTCTGCCTCTCCGCCTCTCTGCCTATAAGTGAAACGAACCTTTAGTGAAATTATTATGATACGTAACATTATTTTGGATATGGGTGGAGTGCTCATGCAGCACAATATCCCGGGGTGCATAGCGCGCCTCAAAGAACTGACGGGGGATAATTTTGCCCGTCTGGGTATAGACGATAAAGGCGAAGGCACGGGACTTATGGAGCAGTTCGAGCGCGGCCTTGTTTCGCTCGACGAGTTCCTCAAACAAGTACTCGCTCTTTGTCTCCCCGGCACTACGCGGGAGCAGGTTCTGGAGGCGTGGGTCACTATTCATGCCGGTATTCCTCAGGAGCGGCTTTCGTATGTCAAACAACTTAAAGCACAGGGGTATAAGTTATACCTTCTTTCCAATAACAACGACGCTTGCTGGAAGGA
>JAZRWG010000031.1:0-46119 GCA_045599545.1 Paludibacteraceae bacterium
ATATCTATACAAGTAACATGGGATCATTTACAATCCATGTTTGTTTGAACTTTTGACATGCTTCCCAAAACTTAGACACTTTCTTGGGCTCTTGTTGTTTCTCTTTCGTTTCCATAATAACACTATTTTCTCAAATCCGCTGCAAAATTACTACTTTTTTTCGATATGTGCAAATTTTTAGTACAAGAATTGTGATTTTTTGGTAAAAAGGATAAAAATATTTGCTTATTCCAATATTTTTTTGTATCTTTGCACACTTTTTTGAAAGAAGGCGATTACATTATGTACTCATAACTATTATTAAAATGAATAAGCAATTTCTATTTTTATGTGCCTTAGCGGCATCCATCACCCTGAATGCTGCGGCTCCGGTTAAAAAAACACCAAACAAGGAAGTAGCCCCCAATAAACCTCTGAAGATCGTCTTTGAGAACGATGTCCATGGTTCGGTGGATCGCTACGAGTTCTTAGCCGGTTTCCGTGACGGACTGAAAGCCTCCGGTTACCCCGTTATCACCGTTTCGGTAGGCGATTTTCTGCAAGGTTCTGCTTACGCGGCTATGTCTAAGGGTCAGTTCTGCGTGGACATGATGAACGCCGTAGGCTATGATGTGGTTACCGTGGGAAATCATGACCTTGACTACGGACTGCCCTACTTGATGAGCATTCGCGATTCGCTGAGCAACACGGCGATGATATGCTCCAACCTCTTGGATGCTAACGGACAGAACTGCCTACCCTCTTTCACTTTCTGCAATGTAGGAGGTTATAAGGTGGCTTTTGTTGGTGTACTCACCTCCGCCACGGAGCAGTTGGAGGCCTATTCGGTATTCGACAAGCAAGGCAATCGTCTCTGCTCGTTCTCGCAAGAAAACCTTGTCGAAACGGTACAGCAAACCATTGATAAGGTTCGTTTAGGCAAACCCGATTGGGTGGTGTTGCTAACTCATATGGGCATCGATCCTTTGGGCCAACATATGGCTTCGTGGGAGTTGCTCAATCAACTTACCGGTGTGGATGTTCTTTTGGACGGGCATAGTCATTCCATTATTAATACCGACGTTTCGCAGACGGATCCCGAAAAAAAGGTAATGGTAGCGCAAACGGGTTCGGGACTGGCTTATGTGGGGTGCGTGACGCTCATGCGCGGTATGAGTCCTCGCGTGCAACTGTATTCTGCTCAAAACCTGCCTCAGAGTGCCGAAGTGCATGCCGTTTATCAGCAAGTGGTGGACCGCACGCAACCCCTCTTGGGACAAGTGGTGGGATACACTCCTTGCAACTTGACCACCTTATATAATGGTGAGCGCGCAGTGCGTAAGCAAGAGACCAATTTAGGAAACCTAGTAGCAGATGCTTATCGCGATCAACTGCACACGGATATAGGTTGGGTGAATGGTGGTGGTGTGCGTCACGATATACTGACCGGAGATATCACCTACGGACATATCCTCAGCGTTTCGCCGTTCAATAACTTTATGTGCGTTGCCCAAGTGACGGGTCAGCAGTTAATGGATGCCTTGGAGGAAGCGTATAACCAAACCCCGAATGAGTTGGGTGCCTTTGCCCAAGTCAGTGGCATTTGCTGCGAGGTGGATACGACCATTAAGAATAAGCTGGAGTGGGACGTGAACAACGAACTGATCGTAACCGGATCGCGCCGCGTGAATAATATCCGCGTACTTAAAGACGGGCAATGGCAAGCCTTGGATAAGGACGTTACGTACACTATTGCTGCTACGGATTATGTTGTTTATGAGGGTGAGTCTCGCGGTTTGAAGAAAGCCCAGATTCTTAACGATAAGATGATGACTGACACAGAGTGTTTGCAGAACTTCATCGTGAATACCTTGCAAGGCAATATTCCTGCTAAATATGCTAAAGCGCAGGGGTTGATAAAGATTAAATAGTCCCGGTTACTCTTTTGCTCTATCGCTAAATCCGCTAAACATATCAAAGTGATAGGGGCGCGGGTTAATAACCTCAAGAACATCAATGTCTCTATCCCGCGCGACTCGCTGACGGTTATTACCGGTCTTAGCGGTTCGGGCAAGTCTTCGTTGGCCTTCGACACTATTTTTGCTGAAGGTCAGCGCCGTTATATAGACACTTTCTCTTCCTACTCGCGCGAATATATAGGTACCATCCAACGCCCCGATGTGGATAAGATTGTTGGGTTGAGTCCCGTTATCTCTATTGACCAAAAAACGACTTCCCGCAACCCGCGTTCGACCGTAGGAACGGTGACCGAGGTATATGATTTCCTTCGTCTTCTCTATGCGCGTGCGGCAGAACCCTATTCGTGGGCGAGCGGAGAGAAGATGGTCAAACTCACCGACGAACAGATACTCGAGGTCATTCAGCGTGACTATGCAGGACAGAAGATTATGCTCCTTGCCCCGATGGTCAATAACCGTAAGGGTCACTACAAGGAACTGTTCGACACGCTGCGCAAGAAAGGCTTCTCCCGTGTTCGCGTCGATGGCGAGATACGCGAACTCGTCTTCGGCATGAAGGTCGATCGGTATAAGAACCACACCATCGAAGTGGTGGTCGATCGTCTCGCCAATCCCGAGACCATGGACGTGCACCGCCTTCTCCAGTCCATCGACAAAACCATGACCCAAGGCAATGGCGCCATGCAAGTGCTTACAGGCGAAGCGGTCCACTACTACAGTAGAAGTCTAATGTGTCCCGTCACGGGCATGAGTTATCCCGAACCGGCCCCACATTCGTTCTCGTTCAATAGTCCTTCCGGTTGGTGTCCTACCTGTAGGGGACTGGGGTTTGTCAAACAGTTTAGAGTGGAGAGTGTAGAGTTTAGAGAAGACCCCGAGTTGGATGATATCCTTCACGCGGACGACTGGTATGAGCGGTTGCTGCAATATAGTAGCCTCACCCCTGACCCCTCTCCCGAAGGCGAGGGGAAAATAAATACATCCTCCCCTTCGGGGGGAGGCTTGGAGGGGGCTAGTCGTCCAATATGCCCCTCTTGCGGGGGCAAACGCCTCAATAAGGAGGCTCTCTCCTATAAGTTCGGAGGCAAGACGATTGATGACCTGGTGAACATGGATATACAAACGCTGTATGATTTTCTAGGAAATCTAGATAAACTAGACACTCTAGGGAAAATAGATTCTCCAGATAACCTAAATACCAAGCAATTAGCCATTGCCGCTCCGATAGTCAAGGAGATTCGCACCCGTTTGGAGTTCATGCTCAGTGTAGGGTTGAGTTACCTCAGTCTTTCCCGTCCGTCGGATAGTCTGAGTGGCGGCGAGAGCCAGCGTATCCGTTTGGCCACGCAGATAGGGTCGCGTTTGGTCAATGTGCTGTATATCTTGGACGAACCCAGTATAGGTCTTCACCAGCGGGATAACCAACGGCTCATTGAGTCGCTCAAGCAGTTGCGGGATATGGGTAACTCGGTCATTGTGGTGGAGCATGACGAGCAGATCATGCGGCAAGCCGATTATATCGTGGACATCGGACCCCGTGCCGGTCGGTTGGGTGGGGAAGTGGTCTTCCAAGGCACCCCCGAAGAATTGCTAAAAGCCGACACCCTGACTGCGCAGTATCTGCGCAATTCAGTTGAAAGTTTAAAGTTGAAAGTTCTTAGCCCTCAAGGGGCACGATTATTTGAAAGAAGTTCGGAAAGTTTAAAAGATACAAAGTGGTTAGTACTGAATGGGTGTAAAGGTAATAACTTGAAGAATATAGATGTTGCTTTCCCCTTGGGCCGGATGATTGGTGTTACGGGTGTGTCGGGTTCGGGCAAATCGACGCTGATCAACCAAACGCTTTATCCTATTCTCAGTCAACATTTCTACCGTTCTTTGCAGGAACCGCTGCCCTACGATAGCATAGAGGGTTTGGAGAACATAGACAAGGTCATTGCGGTCAATCAGGCACCTATTGGTCGTTCGCCCCGCAGTAATCCGGCTACATACACGGGCGTATTCAATGATATACGCGAGTTATTCGCGCAGGTGCCGCAGGCGCGTATCCGCGGTTGGAAGGCAGGACGGTTCTCGTTTAATGCCCCGGGTGGTCGTTGCGAGGAGTGTGGAGGCAATGGGTATAAACGGATAGAGATGCACTTTATGCCGGATGTGTTCGTGCCTTGCGAGGTATGTGGCACGCAGCGGTATAATCATGAGACCTTAGAGGTTCGTTTTAAGGGCAAGACGATAGCCGATGTGCTTGATATGACGGTTAATCAGGCGGTGGATTTCTTTGAGGCGCAACCCACTATTTTGAAGAAGATCAAAACCATTCAAGATGTGGGTTTGGGGTATATCAAGTTAGGTCAGTCGTCCACCTCTTTGTCGGGAGGAGAGAGTCAGCGCATCAAGTTGGCAACGGAGCTTAGTAGGACGGGCACGGGACGAACGGTGTATATCTTGGATGAACCTACGACGGGGTTACATTTTGAGGACATCAAGGTCTTGATGTCGGTGCTGCGCAAACTGGTGGATAAGGGAAATACGGTCATTATCATTGAGCATAACTTGGATGTCATCCGCGAGTGTGATTATTTGATTGACCTCGGACCGGAGGGTGGTTCGGCGGGAGGTCAAGTAGTAGCGGTTGGCACGCAAGAAGATATAAAGTCCTGTCCCGAATCCCTGACGGGCAAGTATCTGTAAGAAGGCTTGTTAGCGGTGCTTATAAGTAAAAGTAGAATCTTTATTAGTGAAAAACTCATACTCTTCTCCTCCCCACCCTTGCCAATACCCATAGGCATTATTGGGTAAAACAGAAGGTAAATTATGATAGACATTGACAAAAAATATACCTTGCGTTAATATTTGTCCATCAAATGCCGTCCAGTATTTATATTCTTCTTCGGAGAGTTGCACGACTCGTATGAAATGACTTTGAGCAACGGTATCTCGTGAAAAACCATGTCCGATATCGTCGATTTGTATCTTTCCCAGATTAATAGGTTGTTTAACCAATTGTTTAATGTGTCCATGGATGGCATCTTCAGAAGTAAAGAGCCCTAAAGGACATAATTGGTATTGGCCAATACCCAGTTTGCGATGAAAAATAGCATAGTAGGTTTTATTAGGAGGAAGTTGATTCAAATGTACCCAAACATTAACGTATTGGGAATTAACCACAACAACTTGCACCGAATCTACCGGAGTGCTCGGTTGGATGGTTGTTGAAGCCCATAAGTCATACGGCTCGTATTCAACGTGGATTGTATATGTTTTTCCAACTTCACCGACCATATCATAATCGGTGTAGATATACGGAGGCATAAAATTTGTGTCAACTTTTCCTCTTAAAACTACCTCATTCTCTCCATCGGAAAGAGTTATTTTTCCAAAGATGATAAGTTGTTTTTCTAGAATATCAGCAAAACTATTGGTATCTTTCAATGATGAAGTTACATAACTTTCATGAAGCATGACGATGGGATGTTTGTCTTGTGCAATCCAGCCCTCGACGACCAATGACGGTTGAACTTTTACCTCTTTGTCGCATTGTGTGCAAAGAAATAAGAGTGAGAGGCAAAATAAGATGTATTTATAATGTGCCATAGATACTGATAGAGGGGATGATAGTACTGATAGATTTACCTAAAACGGGGTCTAAACTATTTTCTCGATAAACCACAAATTGTGCATTCTTCATACAATAAACATTGTATAACGAAAGATTGATTCCTAAGGTGTGACCATCCTTTTTTATTATGTCGTAGGAACAAGATAGATCCAATCGGTTATACAAAGGTAAATGGGCTCCATTAAAAGTGGAATAACGGCAAATCATCGTGCTATTGAGAATATATGCTTCTTCAGCGCGAGTGTAGGGAATGCCGGATGCCAAAACAAAAACAGCTCCGATAGTCCATTTTTTAGCGGGTTGAATATTGAGCGCAACATTGAGGTCATGTCTCCGCTCATGGGAGGCGGAATAAATGTATCCCAACTGATTATCCAAATCGGGTAATTCTCGTAATGCCCATCCCAGAGTATAAGAGATATGTCCTGTGACAATACCTTGATTTTTGCGCACTAAGAAATTTATTCCAAAATTGCGTCCGGAGCCGGTAAGGATATCTTTTTGATAATCAAATCCGTTAGTTAGGAGTTGCATAATATTTCCGGAAGACTCAACCACATGGTATAGTTGTTTAAAATACCCCTCAATGCTCAAGGCATATTTGTTGGATAAAAACGAAGCATCATAACGCAAGTTTAGGGCGTGTGCCCATTGGGGAGTGAAAAGGCTGTCTGCTAAGAAAAAGAAATCCGTAGGCAATCCTCCTCCGGTTAGTCCTGCTTTATGAAAGTATTGACGGCAAGTGCCGTATTGTAAAGAAATAATATGATTCGTTACGGGAGTAAATTGTAAGGTTAATCGAGGATCTAATCCTCCGTAAACCTTGCTTTGGTTGAAATACAGAGACCCTTTTAGTCCGATGTGGTAATTAAACCAAGATAGGCATTGGTGCATCCATTCGGCAGAAAGATAAGTTTCGTCCGCGTGTGTCCAATTGGATCGGCTTTCTCGATTGATAATATTTGAGTGTACAATTAACTCAAGAGGTTTATTGAAATAGTGCAGATATTCAGCTGAGAAACGTAATGACATGTTCGATGTCACGTTATAATCGTAATCCGTTTTAAAACGTGCAACGGCGATACTATTATCTGTATTCGCTTTTGTGCTAGTGGAAGCGTTGATATCAATATCATTATTAAACCCGGCGAATCCTGCGCTAACCAGCAGGTTTCCTTGTCTACATTGGTGCTTCCATACCGCGGAGGCGGTGAGATTCATCCAAATAGGATGGATATTGGTAGAGGAATCCGTAAGAGATAATTTATCACGACTAAAGAAACCACTAACCACCAACTCGTCTTTGTCTGTGGGATGATAGGAGTAGGTGAGGTTACAATCTTGAAAATTATAACCTATTTGATAGCCATCAAAGCGTAAGAATCTGCCATAGAGAAGGTTAATATAGGTTGCTCGTCCGGAAATCCAAAGTGCAGATTTCTTGCCACAGGGAATTTGTAATGTTAAATCGGAATTGATGAGACCGATATTCCCTTCTAATCCAAATCGTTCGGGTTGTTTGTGCTTAGTTTGCAATAGAACGTATCCGCCAACACGATTAGACAAGGAAGCATCTGAAGCAAATGGTTGTAGCTGAATGGATTCATAATGAGAAGGAATAAATGTGGAAAACAGACCTAATAAGTGGTTGGGGTAAAAGACAGGTGCTTCATTGATGGCAACCAAAGACTGGTAATCATCGCATCCTTGTATATGAATACCGGCTCGGGTTTCATTATTGGTTTGTACTCCCGCGAGCGTTTGTAAATATCGAATAGGATCGGATGTTCCTAAAAACTTCGGCGTCTTCTGCATTTGATTTACATCAATAAAGGTGGTTGATCCTATTTGTTCAATGATGCTATTTTGTCTTTGTTGTATTACATTAACATCATCTAATTGAAAAACCTTATAAATAGTGTCTTGTAAATATGCATTATCTACAGTTGTTTGAGCATACACCAAACAACTGTAGATAATTAAAGTAAAACTGAGAAATAATCTCAAACAATGCATTTGAAAGATATGTTAATCGAAATCGAAATATTTTTCATACATATCCATAATATCTTCTGCCATGTCTATAACATCACCAAAAGCTCTTTCCGTGAAATAGTCTCCAAATTCGTATGAAGATTCGTCTTGAGGGAAGAAAATAATGGGTATAATATCATAATAAGTAATTTCTTTATACCCACCATAGTAGTAGTCATATACTCTTTCGGAAATTTCCGTGGG
Organism: Paludibacteraceae bacterium; assembly: GCA_045599545.1. Taxonomy (GTDB): domain Bacteria; phylum Bacteroidota; class Bacteroidia; order Bacteroidales; family Paludibacteraceae; genus Colicola. The sequence continues at coordinate 7,816 of JAZRWG010000031.1, forward strand.
TTCTAATTTTAATTGCGCTTGGATAATATTACTGCTATAATACAAATTGGCACTACAAAACTCGTCAAAAATTTCTGCTAACGCTTTATTGGCTTTCTTTGTGTATATCTCGTTGTCGTACCAATCGTAACCCTCATTACGATCATAGCGATCTGACCAATCCATATATGCCTCAAATAAGTCTCCAAAATTAGAAACCGTTGTTTCTACTTGAACACTACCAAAGATATTAACTCTTCCGTGTGCGCTTCCTACCGTTTTGATAATCTTCTCATATCTTTCCTCGATATATTCTGCGTATTCTACTACCTCTTCTCCCTCTTGATAGGGTTCAAGTTGGAAGGAGGGAACTTCAAAAGACGCACTGATCATATTGGTTCCGCTATAGGCTAAAGAGAATGACGCGTTTGCTTTAGTGTACCTAACATCCGTGGCCGCATTCCATGTGATATTAGCAACTTGAGCATCTACAGAGAATACAACATGGTCATTAAAGACAATATCAATGTTTGTACTAATGTTAATATGTGTATAATCTCCTTCTTTCAAAGTGAGAGTGAATGTTTTTGGCGTAACAACCTCAATTAAATCTCCATCTACCTGCAGGGTATAGGTGACACGTTGTTGTGAAACAGACAGTTTTGCTTCAAGATTGGTGTAACCGTTATCAAAGATTAGCAGGAAACTACCATCATTAGATTCACCTTTATCAATCCACTTCCCCTTTTTTGAGTTATACTCAAAAATATGAGCAAAATCATCATAATTGAAACTCATATCCGGTCTTTGACTCATTGCATAAGCAGGATTTGATGCTGCAAGCAGGAGTCTTTTGGTCGTTTCAATATTCTCCTCAATCAAATCTTCAAACTCGGACCAGTCGGCATTTGAAAGGTCCTCTATGCAATCCTCAACTAAATCCAATGTTTTCTTTTGGTCTTTAGCATTAATCATAGAGGTCATCTCTTCGGCGATAGTAATTAATTTTTGTTTTTGTTCCTTAGGCGAAAGAACTGTCGTTTCAGCATTCTTTGTCTCATCTATGGCATTATTGTTCTTGTCCTTGCAAGAAACCATACAACACATGACCATAGCGGCAATAATTAGAAAATTTTTTTTCATAAGACTAATTAATTAAATTTTGCCTCCACTTTGTTATTCGGCTTTCGGCTGACTCCGTTGTTATATTATTTGTAGGTGGGTCGCATTATCGGCTGCAAAATTACAACTTTTTCTTGATATATGCAAATAAAATTACACTTTTGTTGTCAAAAATGCAGATATTTCGTGCAAAATGACAGGTTTTTTTGCATATATCATTTTTTTTCATTACCTTTGCCTCGTAAAAAATAAAACAATGTACTCCAAAGAGCAATGGAAACATATCGGTCAATCCGTGGGGTATTGGTTCCTCTATCCCATCACTACCAATAAAGTATTTTTCGTATTTACTTTATTGATGTCGCTCTTTGTGCTCATCCTCAATAACCTTATACCGGGGCTTGGGAAGTTGGATGTTTTCTTAGCGATTTTGTTGCCCCTATTTGATGGTTATCTTTTTTGTCTTATTGCTTCCCTATTGAAGTGTGTCTATTTGCATTGGGTGGCATGGTTGTTGTTTGGTGCCATTTCGTTGGGAGAGATTTTTAGTATTCTTTGTTACCATTCACTCTACACCATCAACGTTCTTAAATTGGTGTTTCAAACCAATGGGCGGGAGACGCAAGAGTTCTTGGGCAGTGTAATACATACTTTCTCTCCTTGGATGAGTTTTGGGATTGTTTTGATAGCGGTCGGTTTAGCTTGGGGTATTGTGTGGTTGGGTAAGCGGCTGCAACCTAAAGTACAACAAGTGTTACTTTATTTGACCGCTGCGCTTGTGCTATGGTCTATGGTTCGGCAAGTGCCGCAGTATATCTGTGTAGGGCGTTGTGCGCAGGAGCGAACAACCGTCACTTTGGCCGATTCGGAGCATTTCCCCTTACTTAGTTCGACCTCGGTTCGATTCCTTTATGGAGTAACCTATAATTATGTTTTAGCGCAAGAATTAACCGCCTTAGAGCAAGCCATTAGGGAACGGAGCGAAGTGAATTATGTGACCTATCAATGCCCCACGATTGTGCTTGTTATAGGGGAGTCTTACAATAAGTATCATACTCCGTTGTATACTCCTCAAGCCTTACCGACCACGCCCCGTTTATGCCAATGGCAAGAGCGGAAGCAATTATATGTTGCCACGGATGCCGTAACTCCATCCAATCAAACATCCAACGTGATGCCTCATCTCTTTTCTACTTGGGATGAGCAATGTAAGGATGAGTATATAGAGCATTCCGTGTTCCCTGCCATTTTTAAAAAAGCGGGTTATCAAGTGTACTACATCTCGAATCAGTTTTTCTTAGTTTCGGAAGACTTTTGGGGAATGTTTGGAGGGTCTATTCTTTCCAACCCTCAAATTAGTGCGTTGCAGTTTGATTGGCGTAGTCCTCATTGTGTGGAGTTGGATGAATATTTATTACAGCAAGTACCTCCGGTGGACTCACTGATTATGCACCCCACTTTGCTCATTGTCCATTTATTAGGACAGCATGTGGCCTACAAGGACCGTTATCCCATCGCGTTTGATCGTTTTCAACCAGACCAACTCAGCGAAACTTTTGGTGGAAAACGGGGTAGGGTATTGCGAGCACAATATGCGAATGCAACGTTGTATAACGACTCTGTCGTGGATGCGCTGTGGAAGATGTTTGAGCACCAAGATGTAATTGGCATTTATTTGAGCGATCATGGAGAGGAAGTGTTTGATTACCGTAATTTCAATGAACGTTCGGACGTGGATGATATAACCCCGGAGATAGCACAATATCAGTACGAGATACCGCTGATGTATTGGGTTTCGAACACATTCCAAGAACGTCATCCACAAGTGGTGGAGGCAATAGATCAAAGTTTGGATCGACCGATTATCTCAACGGACCTCTGTCATACCTTGTTCGGCTTGGCGGGAATAGCAACGGAGCAATATCAACCTTCTAAGGATTGGTTATCACCCAATTATGATAGTACTCGCGTTCGCATAATAGGAAAAGGAACAAATTATGATACACTTAGAGCACGTATATAAGTCTTTTGGCAAGCAGGAAGTGCTACACGACATCTGCCTCGACATAGCCGATGGCGAGGTGGTGGGACTGCTCGGCCCTAACGGTGTCGGCAAGTCTACCCTCATGAAAATATTACTCGGACTATGGAAACCCGATTCGGGCATCGTCCAAGTGCCTGCTACCCACGGCTACCTGCCCGAACTCAATCCGCTATACGATTCGATGTATGTGCGAGAGTACCTCTCTTTTATGTTTAGAGTTGAAAGTTTAAAGTGTAAAGAAGATAGTAAGAAGTGCCCTTCGGGCTATAGTTTAAAGTCGATAGTGGAAAGCATGATTGAGAAAGTGGGACTGACACCGATGGCGAACAAACGAATAGGCGAACTGAGTAAGGGCTTCCGCCAACGCGTGGGACTGGCACAAGCGATGATGGGCAACCCCGAACTGCTCATTCTCGACGAACCTACTACCGGACTGGATCCTAACCAGTTGTTGGAGATAAGGGGGGTGATAGGGAGTAGGGGAGTAGAGGGTAGAGGAGTAGGGACTACCATTCTTTCTACGCATATACTGCAAGAGGTGGAGCAAGTGTGCTCAAGGGTTATAATCCTTGATCGCGGAGTTGTTAAGTATGACTCCGCTGAAAGACCGTCCTACGGACTGAAAGACCGCTTCGCTGAAGGAGAATTAGAGGAGATATTTAGACAAGTTACGAATTATGGAAAATGATTTTGATATACGTTCGCAAATGAACGAGAAGGAACAGGATAACGCCCTGCGTCCGTTGCGCTTTGACGATTTTGCGGGTCAAGCGAAGATAGTGAGTAACCTCAGGATCTTTGTAGAAGCCGCCCGCATGCGCCACGAGAGTTTGGACCATGTGCTGCTGTTCGGCCCTCCCGGTTTGGGTAAGACAACCCTCAGTAACATCATCGCCAACGAGTTAGGCGTGGGCTTCAAAGTGACCTCGGGTCCGGTGCTCGATAAACCGGGCGACCTTGCCGGTCTGCTCACCTCGCTCGAGGAGAACGATGTGCTCTTTATTGATGAGATACATCGCCTCTCGCCCGTGGTGGAGGAATACCTCTATTCGGCCATGGAGGACTATCGCATCGATATCATGATCGATAAAGGCCCTTCGGCTCGAACGATTCAGATTGACCTCAATCACTTCACGCTCATCGGAGCCACCACCCGTTCGGGATTGCTTACCTCTCCCCTTCGGGCTCGTTTTGGTATTAACTGTCACCTCGAGTACTACGATGCCGATGTGCTATCAGGCATTGTGGCTCGTTCCGCCAAACTGTTAGGCATCGACATAGACAGCAAAGCCGCTGCGGAGATAGCTCGTCGCAGTCGAGGAACACCCCGTGTGGCGAATGCGTTGCTGCGTCGTGTGCGCGACTTCGCCCAAGTCAAGGGGGACGGAAAGATTGATATCACCATTGCTCGCTATGCCTTGGAGAGCCTGAACATAGACACCTTCGGCTTGGATGAGATAGATAATAAACTGCTGCTCACCATCATGGATAAGTTCAAGGGCGGACCCGTAGGACTGAATAATATCGCCATGGCGATGGGCGAGGATGCCGGAACGATTGAGGATGTGTATGAACCTTTCCTCGTCAAAGAGGGCTTTATCAAACGCACCCCCCGCGGACGCGAAGTGACGGAGTTTGCCTATAAACATCTGGGCAAAACACCCTTCACAAAAGACAACCAACAATCCCTCTTTTAACTTTAAACTACCCAACTAGGCGGCTTCTATAAACTTTAAACTAAAATGACCAAAGTCATTTTTATTGATTGGGACGACACCATCGGCGATTGGACTACATCGGCCGTAAGAGCGCAGCAGGAGGTGTATAAACGCCACCACTTTGCGGAGTTCTGGCCTACATTCGAGGACTACTTCGCCGCCTATCAAGAGCACAACACATGGCTTTGGTCGCAATATGCCGTAGGCAAAGTGACCAAGGAGTTCTTGGCACGCGACTTTACCCTCTACCCGCTGGTGCAAGCCCTCGGTGGGAGCGACCTGCTCTATCACTCCAAACCGCTGCAAGACCTAGCGGATACCGTGTGCAAGGAGTTCTTAACGCTGACCAATCAGTTTACCCAACTGCTCCCCGGCGCCAAAGAAACGGTGGACTACCTAAAAACCAAGTATGACCTCGTGATAGTGAGCAATGGTTTTACGGACGTGCAATACGATAAAGTGAATGATTCGGGACTAAGGGATCGTTTCTTGGAAATGGTGATGAGCGAAGAGGCGGGGTGCAATAAACCCGAAACCCGTTTCTTTGAGATCGCATTGGAGCGAACCAACAAAGCCCGCATCGCCGCAGGCAAAGACCTCGTCACCAAGGACGAGATCATCCTTATCGGCGACGGTTACGGCAGTGATATAGAGGGAGCCAAGAACTTTGGCATCGACCAGATCTTCATCTGCCATAACGAAGAAACACTGCACGACGAGAGCAAGACCGCCACCTATAAGGTGCTCACCTTGGCAGATGTGGCAGAGATTTTATGACAAAATGGCAGTAATTGTGCCGTTGGCACACTTATTGAAGAGCAACTATAGCGACTATAGCAGCTATAGCGACTATAGAAAACAACAACGACTATGAGTAAAAAGAAAAATAACAAAGCGCAAGAAGCGCAAACAGAACAGAAGGCCAATCCCGTAGAGGATTGGCAAAAACAAGTAGAGGAACTAAAAGCGCAGGTAGAGGAACTCAATGACAAAAACCTACGCATGATGGCGGAGTTTGATAACTTCCGCCGCCGCACGAACAAAGAGAAACTCGACCTTATGGACACCGCGGGCGAACGTATCTTCAAGGATATGCTGCCTTTGGTAGATGACCTCGAGCGCGCGATAGAAGCGGTTAATAAGTCCACCGATGTGGAGGCCCTCAAAGCCGGAGTGGATCTGATCTACTCCAAGTTCCTCAGTTTCTTAGAGAACAACAAAGTGAGTGTTATTGAAACCCAAGATTCGGATTTTAACACCGACCTTCACGAGGCTGTGACCACCTTCGCCGCCGGTGAGGATAAGAAAGGCAAGGTGATTGACTGCACCCAGAAGGGATATAAACTGGGGGAGAAAGTCATTCGCTATGCCAAAGTCGTTGTGGGGGAGTAGAGGAGTAAGGGAGTAGAGGAGAAGGGTATAAAAATTATAAGATTATGGCACAAAAAAGAGATTACTATGAAGTGCTGGAGGTGGCAAAGACCGCCACAGCCGATGAGATAAAGAAAGCCTATCGTAAGAAGGCTATTCAGTATCACCCCGATAAGAATCCGGGGGATAAAGAGGCCGAGGAGAAATTCAAGGAGGCCGCCGAGGCCTATGAGGTTCTTTCCGACCCGCAGAAAAGACAACGCTATGACCAGTTCGGTCACGCGGGCATGTCGGGTGCCGGAGGATTTAGCGGAGGCAACTTCTCCATGGACGACATCTTCTCCCAATTCGGAGACCTGTTCGAGAGTTGGGGCATGGGTGGCGGCATGGGCGGCTTCTCTTCCTTCTTTGGAGGCGGAGGCGGCAGCCGTGGTCCGCGTGTTCGTCGTGGGTCAAACTTGCGCGTAAAAGTGCGCCTGACCCTTGCCGAGATTGCTACCGGCGTAGAGAAGAAAATCAAAGTCAAGAAACTCGTTCCCTGTTCCCATTGTAACGGAACGGGCAGTGCTGATGGTCGGGAGGGCGATACCTGTCCCACCTGTCATGGTTCGGGTCGCGTGATGCGCACGCAACGCGGTATATTCGGAATGATGCAAGTGGCAGAAACCTGTCCTACCTGTAACGGCGAAGGGAAAGTGATTCGCAATAAGTGTTCCCATTGCAACGGCGAAGGAGTCGTTCGCGACGAGGAGGTAATAACCATTAAGATCCCTGCCGGTGTGAGCGGTGGCATGCAACTGCCCGTACAAGGAAAAGGTAATGCCGCACCCCACGGAGGTGTGCCGGGTGACCTGCTCGTTCTTATCGAAGAGGAGGAAGACCCGAATCTCATTCGCGAGGGCAATGATGTGGTGTATAACCTCCTTCTGGATATGCCCACGGCCGTGTTAGGCGGACAAGTGGTCATCCCCACTTTGGACGGCGAAGCCAAGATAACCATCACCCCCGGAACGCAACCGGGTAAGGTTCTCCGCATGCGTGGCAAAGGCCTGCCCATCATTGACCAATATGCACGCCAGTACGGTACGGGTGACTTGCTCATCAATGTCGGCGTTTATATCCCCGAACACCTCAATAAGGAGGAGAAAGAACTGATAGAGAAACTCAAGACGAGCGATAATATCGCCCCGGGAAGCAGTGATAAAAAGAACTTCTTTAAGAACCTATTCAGTTGAACCTAAAAACGATCATACAACAGCCTGTGGCTAAGGAGTTTATCCGCTTTGCCATCGTAGGAGGTATTGCAGCCGCCATTCATTATGGTATCTACCTGCTCCTACTTTGGACTTTTGGATTGGATATAACGCTCGCCAATGGGGTGGGGCTCAAAGCCAATATAGCCTATACTACAGGCTATGCTATCAGTCTTATTTGTAACATGGTACTCACCGCCCGTTTTACGTTCAAGCAGAAACTATCTGTTAAGCGTGGAACGGGTTTCCTTGTCTCTCATGGAATCAATTATCTGCTGCACATGGGACTGCTCAATCTCTACCTGTGGCTTGGGGTGCCGGACTGGCTCACCTTCCCGCTGGTGCTGCTCATCGCCGTACCCGTGAATTTTATACTCGTTCGAACCGCTTTTAAGAAACTCTGATATGAAACCGCTATCCGTCATGCTCAGCTTTGATACCGAGGAGTTCGGTGTTCCTGAAGAACAGGGGCGCATTATCCCTTTGGACGAGCAAGTGCGCGTGTCAGTAGAGGGCACGAATGCCATCTTGGATATTCTTTTACGCGCGGGCGTGAAAGCCACATTCTTCTGCACCACAAACCTGCTTGAGCATGCCCCCGAATTGGGACAACGCATCTTAGCCGAGGGACACGAATTGGCTTCGCATGGTTGCGTTCACGAACACCCAACGAAAGAAGCTACGGCGGAATCGAAACAATGGCTCGAAAAGCAATATCATGTTACCGTTTATGGCTATCGTCAACCTAAGATGTTCCCCGTGGACGATAAAGCACTCAAAAGAGAGGGCTATCTCTATAATGCTTCCCTCAATCCGGCATGTGTGCCGGGTAGGTATATGCATCTGACGGTGCCCAGGAAGGCTTTTATCAAAGAGGGACTGTTGCAGATTCCCGCTTCGGTGGTACCCGTCCTTCGGTTCCCTCTTTTCTGGTTGGCGGAGCATCATCTGCCCATGGCTATTTATGAGGGACTGGTCAAGTTAACGCTGCGGTACGATGGTTATTTCAACACCTATTTCCATCCGTGGGAGTTTGTGTCTATCGGGGACAAGAAGGAATATGGTATTCCTTATATCATTGCTCACCGCTGCGGCGACCCAATGCGGCAACGCTTGGCGCACTTGATAGCGAGTTTGCAAGCTACGGGAGCCCACTTTATAACGTACAAACAATTTGCACAAAACTATGAATATGAAAAAAGTATCCATTATCATTCCCTGTTACAATGAGGAGTCGTCCTTGCCCTTGTTGTTTGTTCAGTTGGATAAACTGACGAAAGCGTGCCCCGCTTACGACTGGGAGTTTGTTATGGTCAATGACGGCAGTAAGGATAACACTTTACCGCTTTTAGAAGCCGAGCGTGCCAAAGATGAGCGTTATCAAGTCCTGGATATGAGCCGTAATTACGGCAAGGAAGTGGTGATGTTAGCCGGTTTGGATTATGCCAAAGGCGATTGCGTGGTGATTATGGATGCGGATTTGCAACACCCGCCGTTGGTGATTAAGGATATGCTCGTTAAGTGGGAAGAGGGTTATGATGATGTCTATGCCGCACGCCGTAGCCGAGGCAAAGAGAGTTGGCTGCGCAAGCATCTAACGAAACTGTATTACAAAATGCTCAACCACTCCACGCGGGTGGATGTGCTGCCGAACGTAGGCGATTTTCGTCTGCTTGACAGACAATGCGTCGAGGCACTCAAACAACTGCGCGAACAGGGACGGTACACCAAGGGTATGTTCTGCTACATCGGTTTTAGGAAGACCGGTGTGGCGTTTGATACGCAAGACAGGGCGGCCGGCGAGAGTAGTATGACCTTTGGCCGACTCTTTGCTTTGGCGGTAGAGGGACTGATGTCCTACACGATAGCTCCGTTGCGCATAGCCACTTGGATAGGAGGTGTTGTTTCCGTGGCTTCGTTTATTTATGCGATTGTTATTCTGATTAAGACCCTTATTTGGGGCGACCCGGTAGCGGGTTATCCTACGCTAATCTTGGTGATCCTTTTCTTGGGCGGAGTGCAACTGCTTAGTTTGGGTATTATAGGTGAGTATTTGGGTCGGGTGTATAACGAGACGAAACATCGTCCGGTCTATTTTGCGCGTACGTTTAATGGTCAAAAGCAATGAATTGGAAGGACTCTAAATTACGCGCTTTCTTAGCGAACCGCTGGACCATGCTCGGGCTTTTTGTCCTTTTAGGTGTGGCAGCTGCGTTGCTCAAGTTCAAAGTGGATGGGTACAATAACTTCCTCATCTTCCGAGGGGTCTTTGGCCATGTGTTAGATCAATCGAATCTCTATGCTGCTTATCCCGATGAGTATGGGGATATCAACCATTACGGCCCTTTATTCTCCATCTTAGTGGCTCCTTTTGCGGTGGTTCCCATCTGGCTTGGACTGATCCTTTGGAACGTCGCCCTCGCCGTTCTCCTCTATTGGGCGGATAAAGAATATAGTTCTTTAAACTTTAAACTTTCAAATAATCGTGCCCCGTTGGGGCTAAGAACTTTCAACTTTCTAGTGTGGTTCACCGCCAACGAACTCTACACGGCTCTTTGTATGCAGCAGTTTAATATCGCTGTGGTGGCGTTTGTGATTTTGAGCTTTGTCTTTGTGGAAAAGGGGAAAGACGAATGGGCTACGCTTTGCGTGGTGTTGGGCACAATGACCAAACTATACGGCATTGTGGCACTGCCGTTCTTTTTCTTTAGTAAGCATAAGGGGCGTTATATCGCCACTTTGTTAGCGTGGATAGTGATCGGTTTTTGCTTGCCCATGTTTATCTCCTCGCCGGCCTATGTTATTGACCAATACCACGAGTGGTTCATTGACCTCGTGTACAAGAACTCGCTGAACCTCATGTCGCACGTGCAGAACGTGTCCACCTTGGGACTGATTCGTAAGGTCGGTTTTGGTCTGTCCGGCGGAGCGGCCTTCTGGACCACCTACAGCGACAAGTGGATACTGCTTGTTGCCATGACTATCTTTGCCGTCAGTTTCTTCCAAGTAAAGAAATGGAATCATATCGCCTTCCGTCAGACCATCTTGGCCTCGGTCTTGATGATGATTAACCTCTTCTCCTCCGGTTCGGAGTCGAATGGGTATATCATCGCTTTGACGGGTGTGGCTATTTGGTATATGGCTGCCCCGTGGAAAAGAAACAAATGGGACTTGGCGTTGCTGATCTTCTGCTTTATCGTCACCTCGCTCTCACCTACCGACCTCTTCCCGCGTTGGGTGTGGTTCCATGTAATGAGACCCTATGCCTTGAAGGCATTACCGGTGACTATCATCTGGCTGCAACTGTGTGTGGAACTGCTCACCCATCGGTATGAGGAAAATGAGCAACGAGCAGAAGAGCACCACGCCCTCCATACTCGAGAACAGGCTATCTGTTAGCATATTGCAACCGAAAAGTAAAGCAAGGTAAAGAGCAAGATCTCTTTGCCTTGTTTTTTTAGGATAGCATCGGGGAAGATAGATCCAATAGGCAATAAAAAGCAGCATCGCTACCAAACCTAATTCCATGCACACCAATAGGTACTGGTTATGGGCGTGAAAACGATCAAACGTTCCTTTATTCCAACCGGCTTGCTCAAAGTGCTCAATGAGATATTGCTCTGCTTGACAAACACCCAACCCATAACCGAGATAATCTTGCGGTGATTGTAACGCATAATGCCAAATAAGGGCGCGGGGATTTTGTAAATCTATTTCGCTCACATGCTGTTCGGGGTGAAAAATTTGGTCGGTGGTCACCGTCTTCATGCGTGGGTGGAACTGCCACAAAGCAACGACTCCTCCCATCACAAGGGCAATAATCACAATCGATGTCCAACTACGATGTTCTTTTGGGATAAGACGCATAATCGTTATCGCCAAAAGTAATACCAACGTAAGCAGGCTGGCTCTGGAACCGGTGGCTATGATGGTCAATAGCAGGATAGCGCATCCCCCAATCAGGTAGATGCTGCCTTCTACCTTGCCCCACCGTTGCCAACAATCCTTTCGGAGCATGATAAGCAGGATCATGGCTACCGTCAGAATCATGCAATAGAAGAGGCGATGCTTGATATTAGAAAGGAAGTTGTTAAACCATATAAACTGAAAAGAACGAAAAGGTTCCGGGTTATATGAACTCCACACGTGATGCACGTTCATCGCCCAATAGAGGGTGAAACCATAGAGGAAACAGGATAACACGGCACTGATAATAAGCACCTTGGCGGCCTGCTTCCAGTCGTATAACTCGTTCACGCCGAAGGCTATAACGAAGGGCAAGATAAGTAGCGAGGCATGACAGTCGCGGAACTGGGACTGATCTCCTCCCCAAAGTAACGACAAACACTCCCATAGCACCCAAACGGCCAAACCCAAGGCGGGCAGTAAGGCTTTCCAACCGCAGAAATGAGAACGTTTCGTGAAGCGCAATTCTAACAGCCAACTCACCGCCCAAGCGATAAGCATGATGTGTCCATACTTACGCGGAAGGGGTAACGTGACCATGAGGCACAAAAAGAGTACGTAGTTCAGTCGCTTGACGAAATTCAGATAACGTTCCATAGACTATAAATGGGTAATTCCTTGTTTGATATGTTTGTACCAGCGATGGGCAATCGCAAACGCCGCACTCGCCTCTCGGTTCATCTGCCGGGATTGTGCATAAGCACTAACCATCGTCTGTAATGCATCGCGGTCTATATTGAGTCGCTCAAACTGCATCAGCGGTCGCTTGGGTAACTTCCAACGCATGCGGTTGAGGTCGATGAGTTCAATCTTTTTGGTCTTTTCATTGAAGAGGATATTGCCTCCCGAATAGTCCTTATGCCACGCCCCTAAACGATGCAACTCGGCCGTAAAACGTCCAATGGCCGCCAATATCTCCTCCCGTTGGGGATACTCGGGATGACCGATGAGGTCATTAAACGTGCCCTTGCAATCGGAGAGCGCACACACATAGTAACTCTCGCGCAAGCAGCCGAACCAGTAGACTTCGCGATACGCAATCGGCTGCGGGGTGAGCGAACCTAATCGCAACGCGTTCTCGTACGAACGGCGGGCTTTGGAACAACCGAAAAAGCCGTACCAAATACGCTTCCCTAAACTCGGAATGCCAAACTGCTTGATAACCACGTCCCCATAAACGCGTAACTCGTTGCGTCCCTTATGGATGATCGTTCCCTGCTCCCAATCGTTAAAATCGCCTACTTGCCTAACGCGGCGAAAACAGTTAAGTAACCTCGACCACGAACGATGGTAGTGCAGCGGACCGCCTAACCATTGTTGCATGTAGTTAGGATGACGACGGTTGACAGCATCTACAATCAGTCGTTTTTGTCCCTTGGCTTTGGCGCGTCGTGAACCGCCTACCACGCGGTAATACAGTCCCGTCTCGTCCAGCAAATGGTAGGTGCCTCCTAATTCAAACATACTGAGCCAGAAATCCCAGTCCTCGCGGTAGATGTCTTGTTCGCAGAAACCTCCGCAACGCTCCCAATCGCTCTTGCGGAAAAGCGAAGTGACAGGAATCATATTCTTTCGCGCTAATAAACGGTAACTGAAACGGGGTAGTTTCCACTCCTCATTGACCTTTCCGAACTTGCGGGTATGACAGCCCACAACGCGTATCCGGTCATCCTTCTCGATGGCTTCTACCGCATGGCGGATATAGGTGGTACTAATCTTATCGTCCGCATCCACGGGCAGAATATATTTCCCTTTCGCTTTGCCAATAGCCTCATTGCGCGCCTTACTCACGCCCTGATTGGGTTGCGTATAAATGCGACATTGAGGATGAGAGGCCGCGTACTCTTGTGCGATGGTTAGACTGTCATCCTTACTCCCGTCATCCATCATCACCACCTCCAACGGTTCGTAGTCGGAGTTGAGAACGCTGTCTAACGTTTCTTTTAGATACGCTTGAGCGTTATAGATGGGGATGATTACACTAACGAGGGGGTTCATATCTTGTCCTTGTGTTGGGTCAGTTTGCGCCAGTAATAGAGTAGGGGGTTCGTGTATTTGAGTTGCTTCCACGGACGTGAGGAGTGAGGCTTATGTATAACCGGCGTGTCCATCAGCAGGATATTACGAAAACCTATTCTTACACTCTCGTGGGAGATGGTCACATCGTACCAGTTCTTCTCGGGGTCGAGCATCGTCTCCCAATCCATAGCGCGCATTAGGTCGGTCGTGAGCAGCGTGCAGCAGAACGAAAAACGCTTCTTCGTCTCTATGGGAGCGGCTTTCCAGTCGTGCGCATACTCGTAAGGGAAATTAACTTCTCCCGCTTCGTTGTGCGTCACGGCGGCAATCATGCCTACACCCTCTTTTTGGGTGGCAAGCATCCGCTCTATCGTGTGTTCCTCCACAATCACGTCGCTCTCAATGATGATCAGCGGCACACCGGCTTCCAATGCCTTACGGCGGCTGTCTATCAGTACGTAGCGGTAATTGGGAGAGGGGTGCGAGGTGATAGCGGCAATGTCTATCACTTGTATGCCCGTCTCTTGTGCCAAGGTGTGCAAACGGGCGGTATTATCCGGTGTGGAGTTATCGTTGTAAACGGTTAAACTATAACCGCTCTTCACAATGGCTCGAATGGCTTGCTGAGCAATCTCCACCGAATCCTTCACCGGCATTATGATAAAACAATCCATCATTCCTTCAATCCATCATTCCACTTTCGTTTTCTTCTTGAGCTCAAAATCCCTACCTAAGTAGTTCTGTCTTACTACCGGATTGGCGGCGAGTTCCTCGGGCGTACCGTGGAAGAGGATCTTACCTTCAAACAGCAGGTAGGCGCGGTCGGTGATCATCAGCGTCTCGTCCACGTTGTGGTCGGTGATGAGGATACCGATGTTCTTGTCCTTCAGTTTCCACACTACGTCCTGTATCTCCTGTACGGCAATGGGGTCCACGCCGGCAAAAGGCTCGTCGAGCATCACGAACTTAGGTTCAATGGCCAGGCACCGGGCAATCTCCGTTCTTCGTCTCTCGCCACCGCTCAGGCGGTCACCGAGGTTATGGCGCACATGGTTGAGGTTAAACTCTTGAATGAGTTGCTCCACTTTTTGGGCTTGATATTCCTTCGTGAAAGTGGTTAACTCCAGCACCGAACGTATATTGTCCTCTACTGTCATCTTGCGGAACACGCTCGCCTCTTGGGGCAGGTACCCGATGCCCAATTTAGCGCGTTGGTACATGGGCAGTTCCGTTATTTCTTGGTCGTTAAGGAATATCTTACCGCTATTGGCGGTGATTAGTCCCGTAGTCATGTAGAAGGTGGTTGTCTTACCGGCTCCGTTCGGACCGAGCAGACCCACGATCTCTCCTTGCTCCAGATGAATGGAGACATCGTTCACTACGGTTCTCTTCCCGTATTTCTTATACAAATGTTCAGTTCTTAGTGTGTCCATATTCTTTCACTTTCTTGTATAGTTCACTCGCGAATACGAAGTCATCCAACGCTTCGCTGCCCGAATGGAAGATCTCATGCCTCGAACCCTCCCACTCTTTGATACCGCCTTTGAGGAAGACGATGTGGTCACCAATCTCCATGATGGAGTTCATGTCGTGACTATTGACGATGGTGCAAATCTTGTACTCCTCCGTTATCTCGTGAATGAGTTGGTCGATCACCAGACTCGTCTTGGGGTCCAGACCCGAGTTCGGTTCGTCGCAGAACAGGTACTTGGGGTTCATCGATATAGCCCTGGCAATGGCTACACGCTTCTGCATGCCACCACTTATCTCGCTGGGCATGAGGGTGAAGGCCCGTTCGGGCATGTTCACGCGCTGCAAACAGAACTGAGCGCGCTCCACCATCTGCTCTTTGGTCATGTCCGAGAACATCTCCAAGGGGTACATCACGTTCTCAATCACGCTCATCGAGTCGAACAACGCCGACCCTTGAAAGAGCATTCCTACCTCGCGGTGCAAGGTACGTATCTCGCTTTCGCTCATTTGGGCGATGTTACGGTCGTCGTAGAGGATCTGACCGCTATCCACCTTATGCAGACCAATCAGGCTCTTCATGAACACGGTTTTACCGCTGCCCGATTGACCGATGATCATATTGACCTGTCCGTCCTTCAGTTCCGTGGATACGTGGTTGAGCACCACCGTCCCGTCAAAACTCTTAACTATATCATTTACCTTTATCATAAATTCATCATTTACCGCATCGCGGCTTTGCCGATGCGGTTCCATCGTATATGTCCTTGGAACCACGATTTATCCTTCTCCACGCTCAACCACACGAACACCGGTCTTCCTACTATATGGTCCTCCGGCACGAATCCCCAGTAGCGGCTGTCGGCGGAGTTATGGCGGTTATCGCCTTGCATCCAGTAGTAGTCCATTGTGAAGGTATAGTCTTCGCCGATGGCTATCGGTTGATGTTCGTAGGCATCTGCGATGCGTTTATATATCCAGTAGTTCTCTTCGGTTATACGCAGTGTCTCGCCCTTGCGGGGGATATAGATAGGACCGTAGTTATCGCGTGTCCAGTCATTATGTCCTAACGGATAAACGGCACCGCCCGCTTTCTCGTCCTCTATCTCTATGGAGAGGATATGCGGGTTCTTACTCAGTTGCTCTTTCATGGCAAGTGTGAGGGGGAACACATACACGTTCGGTTGCACTTGGTGACGGTCGTCTTTGTTGATACCTATCTTCTCAAGGTACTTAGCGGAAAGCAGGTACCCGTCGGTCACTACCACGTAGTTGAGCTGCACCCCTTCGGCTTGTGTCTCGGCTACGCCGTTGATGTAGATCACGTTATTGATTATTTGCAAACTATCCCCCGGTGTGCCCACGCAACGTTTAACGTAGTTCTCGCGCCGATCGACGGGACGGTAAACTATATCTCCGAAGGCGTCCTTGCGCTCTTGTACGGTTCGCTTGCCGTAGTAGTAGCAAAGGGTGTAGTAGTCGGGGTTTTGCATCTTGAGGCAAACGGTGTCGCCGGTGGGAAAGTTAAAGACCACGATGTCGCCTTTTTGCGGACTCGTCCAACCTTTGAGGCGTTTGTAGTCCCATTGGGGGTGCTCTATATACGACTTCCCTCCGCCGAGCCATGCGGGCATGGTGTGTTGCACGAGGGGCATGGATAGGGGTGTGTTCGGAACGCGAGCGCCGTAGGCCATCTTGCTCACGAATAGGAAGTCACCCACGCGCAGTGTCTTCTCAAGGGACGAGGACGGTATCTGGTAGTTTTGGAATATATAGACGTTGATAAAGTACACCGCTACGAGGGCAAACACGATGGCATCTACCCACGAGCAGATAGTATAAAGAACCTTGTTGGCCTTAGGGTTTTCCGGTTCTCCTTCGGAAGCAGGTTTGTACTTCCGCCACCACGACCAGTTTATTACTTTCGTGGTGAAGGCATCGACGATGACGGGTAGGATGGCGAGCCATCCGAGGGAAGCCCAATCGTCCCATGCAACCCACACTACAAATACGACATAGATAAATCCCCACACACCGGCCTTTATCCAGTCCTTTTTCTCAATATCTTTTATCTTTTTCATATTCTTTTGTGTCTTGTGTCTCCTTCTCTCAATTCCTCATTCCATTAACTTTTCCGCTTCGAGGACGGCCCCTAACGCGAACCCTCTGCGGCTTTTGGCGGAGTGGGTGATGGTGATGGTATCTTCTTCGCTATCCCATGTCACGGTATGTATCCCTGCCACTTCCCCTTCTCGTACACTCTCGATGGGGGGTAGGGGGGCAGAGGAGTAGGGGGGTAGGGAATGTATTCCCTCCGCCAACGTCACTGCCGTTCCGGATGGTTTATCGAGTTTATGTATATGGTGTGTCTCGGTGATGGCGGGTTTATATTGGGGGTAGTCCGCGAGGGCTTGTGCCAGTACCTTATTAAGGTCAAAGAACACATTCACACCCACCGAGAAATTACTTTTCCACACCAACCACACCTTCCCTTGTTCATCTACTACCTGTACCGAACTGCCGTTACTTATAAACTTTAAACTACCACCGTCAGGTGTACTTTCTTTAAACTTTAAACTTTCCACTTTCAACTTTTCGATATTCCACCCCGTCGTCCCACTCACCACAGGTACTCCCGCTTCCCACGCTTTGCGTATATTCTCCGCTGCGGTAGCAGGTGTGGTGAACTCGATAGCCACATCGGCGCTTCTAAACTCCTCACTATCAAAACCTATCACCCCATTCATCATTCCATCATTCAGCCGAAGGCGGTTCAATCCATCATTTAATTGACTTTCCACTAGAAAAGGATCAATCACTCCCACCACTTGGTGACCTCTTTCCAGGGCAATTTGGTGTATTAGTTGCCCCATTTTACCATATCCGATTAACGCTATCCGCATAATATTTCAAATTAACGCGCAAAGATACTGTTTTTTTTTGACATATGCAAATTTATTTGCAAAATTGCAAGAAAATGGGTGCTATTGTGCTACCAGACCGCCATCTATTAGGTAATGTCCGCCGGTGCAGAAGGAAGAAGCATCCGAGGCAAGGAAGTAAACTAAATTAGCCACCTCCTCCGGTTTTCCTACTTGCCCTCGCATATACAGACCGTTCTCTGCTTTCCAGTAATCCTCTACCGAACAGTTATTCGCTTCGGCAAACTTCTCAAATAAGTTATCCACCAGCGGTGTGTGGATGGTTCCGGGACAGATAGCGTTCACGCGGATATTCTTCGGTCCTAAATCAATGGCCAGACTCCGTGTGATCTGACCCAACGCTCCTTTCGTCAGACCATAAGCAAAATTCATCGGTTTACCTACGAACCATTGATCCGAGCAGTTGATCACCACCGAACCTCCCCCTGCATTGATCAATGACGGAACGGTTTCGCGTAGTGTGTTCACTGTACCATAGATATTCGTTTGGATGACTAAGTCCAGTTCCTCGTCGGATATATCTAATAGTGTATTGCGACGATGAATACCTGCATTGGCAAAGACGCTGTTCAGTTCTCCGAATCGCGCTACAACAGCCTCTACCGCACGATGGACATCCTCGCGGGAACGCGTGCTACCTTCAATAAACAACAAGCGGTCATCAGCAGCTAACGATTGCACTAACTCGTGTGCTTTTTCTGTGTTAATGTCATAGAAACCGACATTCCAACCTTCTGCAATGAATTTTGCCACCGCAGCGGCACCTATACCGGTCGAACCCCCGGTAATAAAAATAGTCTTCATATCTATATGCTCTTCACTTTGAGTGACCTTAGCCATGTCACGCCGCCTGAGGGCACGCTGTCATGGAAGAACAGATATCGCTTGCCGTCCACCATCGTTACACAAGCGTGCGTTGTCCAACCGACTACCGGTTGCAACCACTCACCCTTGAATGTATAAGGGCCATAGACGTTATCACTCTCTGCATAGCACAGCAGATGCGTGTCGCCGGTGGAGTAGGTGAGGATATACTTCTTTCCCTCCTTGTGTATCCATGATGCCTCGAAGAAATGGTGTACATCTTCTGCCAACATCGGTTCTTCTTGTTCATTGAGTATAACCACTTCCTTCGGCTCCTCGGCGAATTGCAGCACATCGTCCGTCATCTTCGCCATACGAGGGCATAGACAAGGCTCCGTACCTTTCGGCAGTACGTTATTCTCAATCAGTTCATTATCGCGGTAGCATTGCAACTGACCTCCCCAGATACCTCCGAAGATGCAGTAAATACTGCCGTCCTCGTCCTTGAACATGCAGGGGTCAATACTGTACGAACCGCGAATAGGATCGGGCTCGGGAACGAACGGACCTTCCGGATTATCGGCAATAGCTACACCCAAACGGAAAACGCCGCTCTTGTCCTTACCGCTATAGATGAGGTAGTACTTGCCGTTCTTCTCCACCACATCGTTATCCCATAGTTGTTTCTTTGCCCACGGTATATCCTTGAGGTCAAGAATCTTACCGCAATCAACGGCTTGCTTGTCCTCAATGGAGTCCATTCGCAGCACGTGATAATCCTTCATGCAGAAGTGATCTCCGTTGTCGTTTTCACTGTGTCCACCGTCAATGTCGTGCGACGGATAGATGTAAATCTTACCATTAAACACATGCGCTGACGGATCAGCCATGTAGTCTTTGTCAAATAAATACTTTGCGTCCATGATATTTAGTGTTTAGTTGTTAGTGTTATTTTCTTTTTTTCGCTCGTCGGGGCATCTTGTTGCCCCTTGCCGCGGGGCGCTCCCTCTCGCTTATAGGTACGGTCTTGTTTTTCGTCCGCGCCGACTGCACTTCCTCGAAAACCGACGCCCCATTGCGTCGCCCCTACCCCCACCGTCCCATCGGCGGGGGCACTACTGTTTTTACGGAAGTCAGTCTGTGCTCCTATAGCGCCCTTCGGTCGCTGACCGTACTTGTTTCCCACATCCGCATCTGCGGAATCTGTGAGAGATTAAAAAATCCTTTAGTTGTTAGTTTTCGCAGTCAGTTCTTTATTGATTTCGTCCATCTTCTCGTCCGTCAGTTCGTACTTGGAGATAATGAACATAGCCAGGAAGAGCAATATTGCCGGTATCACGCAAACGAGCCAACGAATACCCTCTTGTGCCAACGGAGTCTGCGACTCCATATTATTCATAAAGTACGCTCCGGCAGCGTTACCAACGCTCATCATTGCAAAAGCCGTGATGAAGAAGAACGCCACAATACGCAACGGACGGTTGCGAACAAACTCCATCCAAAGGTCGGAAACCTTGACGTTCTTGGTTGCCTCGTCGCTCATCACCACGCGCTCCTTACATTGGCTAAAGCAGAACACGAGCAGTGCAAAACCAACCAAAGCGTAAATGAGCATCGCCACAAACCAAGCATGCGAGTCTTTGGGCAGCGTGCTGGCGGCTTGCGCTGCGGGTTGATATTGCGTGAAAGCAAGAACCGCACCCGGAATAACACCACCTAACGCCATACCGGCTTTGAAGAAGATTCCCGTCAACGCATTCACAATACCCGAGATGCGTTTGCCCGAGGTGTATTCGGCATAGGTCACTACCTCCGGAATGAGTGCCCACATATAACCGGTAGCCACAATCACACCCGTCGATTTGATGAACTGAGCGATGTAGATAAGTACGATATTATCCTCCACACGACCGAGGCGACTAATCACATACAGCATCGCCATGCCGATAATGGCAATCGAAAGGAAGATATAGAACATGTTCTTTTTACCCACTTTGCGCTTGATAGCCGGAACAAAAGGCATAAAGATGAAACTTGGTAGCGAACCTAATCCCATAAACGCGGCCATCTTCCACGGCATATCGCCTTGCGGAGCTGCCAAAGCAGCAACCAAGATAGGAATACCGGCACTCACTGCCAGACCACCGCAGTTCGCCATGAACATACGAACGGAGGTCAAAACCGTTATCTCGTTCGTGTCGCGCGTCAAGGACGAGTGCAGGGCACCGTAAGGCACATTAACTAAGGTGTAGAGCATGGACAGACCGACGTAGGTGACATAAGCATACACCAGTTTGATGGTCTCGGTGCAACCCTCCAAACCGTTCCAGAAGCAGAGGATAGCCAACACCGTCAGCGGCAGACCGGCTAAGATAAGGTAGGAGCGGTACTTGCCCCAACGCGGGTTGTGCTTGTCAATAAAGGTTCCTACGAGAGGATCCCAGAGTACGTCAATCAATCGCACCACAAGGAACATGGTTGCCGCCATACCGGGGTTCAGACCGTAAATGTCCGTGTAGAAAAAGAGTAAATACATGCAAATGGTTTGATAAATAAGGTTCTGTGCCAAGTCACCCGAACCAAAACCGATTCGCATTAACCAATTGGATTTTGTCTTTGTGTTTTCCATATTCTATAAACTTGAATTACTTTATAACTCTAAACTATTAAACTAGACGGCTTCTCTAAACTCTAAACTCTCAACTCTAAACTAAAACATCTCCATGATGTTTTCAACTACCGCCTTCGGATTCTTCTTGCGGTCAAAGAGCAGCGGATAAGCTTTACGCCCTTCAATAGGCCAGTCGTTGAGCCACGACATGCCGTCATGCACGCCCCAGAAGGTCACGCGGTCAATTTGGTGCTCATGCTGCTTGAGCATAGCGAAGATATCCAACCACCGCTGATTGACTTGCGCCTCTACTTCCGCAGGCAAACCTTCGCGATAAGGGTCTAAAGCCGCTTTATAATCGAAATTATTGCTCACCTCGGCACCCGTAAACGACTCAATGCGAGGCAGTACGTTCATATCTAATTCGGTCATGTTCACTTTGACACCCGTGGCAGCCAACGAGTCAATCGCATCCGACCACTCTTGCAGGGTGGGGTAGTCCAACCCATTATGGCACTGCATGCCGACCGCATCAATGCGGAGTCCCTTGGCTTGCAAGTCGCGAACCATAGCGCAGACGGTGCGAATCTTATTGGGGTTGGTCATCGAATAATCATTGTAGTATAACTCGGCATCGGGATCGGCTTCGTGGGCGAATTGGAAAGCCAATTCGATATAATCGTCACCGATAATCTGCTGCCAAAGACTATTACGCATCGAACCGTCGTCCATCACGCACTCGTTGCACACGTCCCAACCATAAATGCGCCCCTTATAGCGTCCAACCACCTTATATATATGGTCGCGCATACGCTCGATAAGCACTTCACGACTGACTAACTCTCCTTTTTTGTCATAGAACATCCACTCGGCGGCTTGCGAGTGCCAAACCAAGCAGTGACCGATGATGCGCATGCCGTTCTCTTGACCGAAAGCCACAAAACGATCGGCCTTCCACCAGCGATAAACGCCCTCCCGTGGGGAAAGGGATTCTTCCTTCATGCAGTTCTCGGCAACAATCGAATTGTATTGTTGTGCCACCAACTGATGACCCTTGCTGTGAGAACAAAGAACGGTCGGTACATCTACCGCACAACCGATGGCGAAATGCTGACCAACGGTGCTTTTGAGCGTTTCACTATTGGACGCTTTCGGCGCACATGCCGTGATAAGAATGAGAAGAGATAAAAGAATAGTGTTTTTCATGGTATTTCATTTTTTAACTTATATCGTATCCGTAATGCTTCAGTCGCCCTTGGTTGCTTCGCCAATCGGGATCGACCTTGACAAATAGTTGCAGATAAACGGGCTTATCAAAGAAGGCCTCTATGTCCTTGCGGGCTTCGCTGCCCACTTTCTTGAGTGCCGAACCGGCTTTGCCGATAATAATGCCCTTCTGTGAGTTGCGCTCTACATAGATAACCGCCCCTATTCGGATAATGCCTTTTTCGTGCTGTGGGGTTGGTTCTTCCTCTTTGAAAGACTCCACCTCCACTTCTACCGAGTAGGGAATCTCCTTATCGTAGTTTTGCAGTATCTTCTCGCGAATGATCTCGTTCACAAAGAAGCGGGCGGGTTTGTCCGTCAGTTGGTCTTTGGGGAAGAAAGGTGGGCACTCGGGCAGGGCATTCTTAATCTGCTCAAAGAGCTGACTGACCCCAAACTGCTCCTTGGCAGATATGGGCATGACGGTGGCTTGTGGCAAGGTTTTTTGCCAGAAATCAACGAGCCTCTCTAAGGTCTCTTGCGTGGTCAAATCAATCTTATTGAGCACCAAGATCACCTTCGTTCCCGCGGCGGCCATCTTCTTGACTTTCTCCAAGAACTCGGCACAATCGCTGTTGCGGTCTGTCGTGTCTTGAACGTCCGTCACATAAAGCAACACGTCCGCGTCCACTAACGCCGAGCGACTGAACTCCAACATCTGCTCTTGTAACTTATAGTTCGGTTTGAGAACTCCCGGAGTGTCCGAATAAACCATCTGGAAGTCCTCGCCGTTGACAATACCCAAGATGCGATGACGCGTCGTCTGCGCCTTGGAGGTGATAATAGAAATGCGCTCACCTACGAGCGCATTCATTAGCGTCGATTTCCCGACGTTCGGATTACCTACTATGTTAACAAAACCAGCGCGATGCATATTATCCTCCGATGCGGAAACCTATCTTAGCAAAGAGATTATGGTATAAACTTGTATTCGCACTTTCCGTACTAGTCGTTAATTCATAACCCGCCGATAATTGGAAATGATTGATATCTACACCTACAGCGGCGTGTAAATAGAAACCACCTTTCTCTGCCTGATAAGACAACTTATCCTCCTCTAACTTATATCCTTTGGGTAACTCCCCATTGGGTAACTTCTCAAATTGATAGTCCGATAACCCTTTTATCTTAACCTCATACCAATCCGGCAGATAACCACCAATACCTAAATCAAAATAGGGACTCACACCATTCGACGAAGGAATATACACCTTGAATACACCATAAATAGGCAAACATAAGTTCGTTACACGAGCAGTCATATCATTTTGCTTCGTTCCTACCGTAGCCTTTGTCTTACCGAAGTTGGCATTTAATTGCGCACCCACACCAATGAAATAGGAGTCGTTAAAACGAAGACCTAAATCTAAGTTTGCACTTGGACCGCCCGTGATGGTACGATTTCCGCCTAATGAAAGTCGAGATCCACCATCCCATAAATCTGTGTCTGTTTTCGGTATATATCCCCAGCGGGCACGACCACCGACTTCGATGTCCATTTGAAACTTAACCTTCAGCGGAGCATTTTCACCTCTTGCAGAGGCTTGTTGCCTTTTCGTCGCATTGTGTGATGCTGCGGCTCCTATGTACTGTATTCCCGTACCTAAACTTTGTGCGCTCATCGTTACACTCAAAACCAGTGCGGAGAGGATAAAAAGTAATTTTTTCATAATCAATTCTGTGGATGTTGTTAAAAACGCTGCAAAGTTACACTTTTTTTTGGATATATGCAAATTTTTTTGTACTTTTGCAGCCAAAATGACGTACGATGCACTTATATCGCAGTTAAAACAAGGCTCTTTCGCCCCCGTTTACCTCCTTTCGGGAGACGAACCGTACTATATTGACGAAGCCTGTTCCTACTTTGAGAATAATATTCTCGATGAGGCGGCGCGTGCCTTTGACCAAACGGTCATCTATGGCAAGGACCTTGCGGGACTGGACATCACGCCCGCCGTGGCAGCCGCTCGCGGATTCGCTATGTTCGGGGGAAAGAAGGTGGTCATCGTTAAGGAGGCTCAGTTTGTTAAGAAATGGGACGCCTTGGTGCTCTATCTGGATAATCCGCAACCCGACAGCGTGCTCGTTATTTGCTATAAATACGGGTCCCCGGATAAGCGTCTGAATGTGTGGAAGAACTTTGAAAAGCAGGGGGGGATGATCATGACTTCCGCCAAGATACCCGACTACCAACTCGAGCGTTGGGTGCGTGACTTCCTAAAGTTGAGAGTGGAGAGTTTAGGGTTGAGGGTGGATGATAGGGTACCCAAACTGCTGGCGGATTACATAGGCTCCGACCTCAGCGGAATCGTTGGGGCGGTGGATAAACTCATTACCGGTCGGCCCGAGGATTGCAAAGTGATAGACACCGCTTTGGTGGAGCGAAATGTCGGTATATCCAAGGACTATAATGTCTTTGAATTGCAGGATGCTCTTATCAAGGGCGATGTGATTAAAGCCAATCGTATAACCCAGTATTTCGCAACTTCCAAAGACCACCCTTTGGTCAAGGAATTAGGCATACTGTATAACTTCTTTGCCAATCTAATGATTTATCATTACTTGGCGGATAAGTCCGAACGGGCGGCGGCACCCGCGTTGGGTTGTTCTCCTTTCTTTGTGAAGGACTATGCTGCGGCGGCACGCCGTTACTCCGCCGGAAAAACGTTTAAGATTATCGGTTACTTCCGGGAAATAGATGCCCGCTCCAAGGGCATTGATAACCCCTCCGCTAAGGATGAGGACCTGTGGAAGGAATTGATTTATAAAATACTACATTAACTCAGGGACAGATTTGACTGCTTGCAACCCTGTAAAACAAATGCTAAAATGAACAAACATTATTTATTCTCTTCGGAATCGGTGTCGGAAGGACACCCCGACAAGGTCGCTGACCAGATCAGCGACGCAGTACTCGACAATTTCTTAGCGCAAGACCCTCAGTCGCACGTGGCTTGCGAAACGATGGTTACTACAGGCCAAGTCATCGTGGCGGGCGAAGTCAAGTCGCGCCGTTATGTGGATGTTCAATCCGTGGTTCGGGATACCATTCGTAAGATTGGCTATACCAAATCCGAATATCAGTTTGATGCCGATAGTTGCGGTATCTTCACCGCCCTCCACGAACAGTCAGCCGACATCGACCGAGGCGTGAGCCGTAAGGGCAAACTCAATCAAGGGGCCGGTGATCAAGGGATTATGTTCGGCTATGCTACCGACGAAACGGATAGTTTTATGCCCCTCACCCTCGACCTTGCCCACACCTTAGTATATACACTCGCGCGCATACGTAAGGAAGGCAAACAAATGACCTATCTCCGACCCGATGCCAAATCGCAGGTCACCATCGAATATAACGAGCGCAACGAACCCGTTCGCATTGATACCATCGTTCTCTCGACCCAGCACGACCCCGATGTCACGCAAGAGCAGATACGTCAGGATATAGTATCTATCCTTCTCCCCCGCGTCGCTACCCGCGATGCGCGCTATGAGGCATTGCTCAAGGATTTCCTTCAATCGCCCAAGTCGCATCTATGGGTCAATCCCACCGGTAACTTCGTCATCGGCGGACCGCACGGGGATACGGGTCTGACGGGTCGTAAGATCATCGTGGACACCTACGGCGGTCGCGGTGCTCACGGTGGAGGTGCTTTCTCGGGCAAGGACCCCTCTAAGGTGGACCGTTCGGCAGCTTATGCCGCCCGCTGGATAGCTAAGAACATGGTGGCGGCTGGAGTAGCCAAAGAGATGCTTGTACAGGTGGGGTATGCCATTGGCGTTGCCAAACCCGTCAGTGTTTGTGTCAATACCTACGGTACCGCCCGTAAGGGGATAACCGATGCCCGGATTGCCCAACAGATAACCCGCCTCTTTGATCTCCGTCCGGGAGTGATTGAGCGCGAACTTCAACTGCGCCAACCTATCTATGAGGAGACGGCGCGTTATGGCCATATGGGACGCACGCCGGAAACGGTGGTCAAGCACTTTGTGGACGAGAACGGCAAGGACTTTACCAAAACCGTCGAACTCTTCACGTGGGAAAAACTCAACAAAGTCGAACAAATCAAACAATCCTTTAACCTCTAACCTCTCAGCCTCTAGCCTCTCAGCCTCTCTGCCTCTCCGCCTATGAAACGTGAACTTAAATTAAATAGCATGGTCTCGGCCATCGTGATTGCGGCCGTGGTCATTGATCAAGCCATTAAACTATATATCCGCACCCATTTTGCGTTGGGTGAGAGTTATCAAGTCACTCCGTGGTTCTATCTTTGCTTTATCGAGAACGATGGTATGGCGTTCGGCATTGAGTGGTTCAGCAAACTGCTCCTTACCCTCTTCCGCATCGCCGCCGTTGTCGTCCTCGGTTGGTACACCCACCGCCTCATTTATCACCCTACTCCTCTACCCCCCTACTCCTCTACTCCCAGAACAAGTTATCTCGTTATGGTTGCTCTCGTCATCGCCGGTGCCTTAGGCAATATCATTGATTGCGTGTTCTATGGTAAACTGTTTGGATATGCAGGCTGGTTTTACGGTAGGGTAGTGGATATGTTCTATTTCCCCCTTATTACCAATTCGGCGGGGGAGTGTATCTTCTTCCGTCCGGTCTTCAACTTTGCGGACTCGTGCATTACCGTGGCGGTGATCTGTATCATTATCTGGTTTAGAAAGGACCTCGACGAGAGCCTCAAAAAAAACTAACCAACTTACTTTAAACTTTAAACTTTACACTTTAAACTATAAATGCTTTAATGCAAAAGTATATCTACATAGTGTTAGTGGCTTGCGCCCTAGTGGGGTGCCGTCCGGAGGGGATATTATCTAGCCGTAAGATGCAAGCGGTGCTGGTGGATATGCACAAGACGGAGGCTGTTATGCAAGCTGCCGGATATACCTCCACGGCTTATGCTGATGTGGAGGCTAAAGCGTACTATATTACACTCCAAAAGCACGAGGTGACCCAAGCTCAGTTTGATTCCTCCTTGGTTTGGTATACCAAGCACCCGCAACTCTTTGATAAGATATACCCTAAAGTGAGGGCGCAACTGGAGAAAGAGCGGGACGCTTTTATGGAGGCGCATCCTTCGGCGTCCTCCGCCAAAAAGGAAAAACGAATCTTGCCCGATTTGGACAAAATTCTCTATTGTGGAGTCGAAGGAATACCGGTTGAGTGGCTGGATTCGGGTCAAAAATACAAAAAAACGCAAAAAAATGACGAAAAATTTGTGTATATCAAAATAAATTCGTAACTTTGCACGCTTTTTCGGCTGTGTGCCTTGAAAAGCAGTAAAATAATTAACTTCGTTATGCTGGGCAGTGGGGCCGGAAAGGCCTGTAAATGATGTCTGTCGGCATAGCCATAAAAACAATCTATAATGGATACTTTAAGTTACAAAACAGTGTCGGCTAATAAAGCAACTGCTCAGAAGGAGTGGGTTGTAGTTGATGCTGAGGGCCAGATTCTTGGCCGTATGTGCACGAAGGTGGCCAAGCTCCTTCGCGGTAAGTACAAACCCAGTTTCACTCCCAATGTGGACTGCGGTGACAATGTGATTATCATTAATGCCGACAAGGTGATTATGACCGGTAATAAATGGAACGGTCGCACCTATGTTCGTTACACCGGTTTCCCGGGTGGTCAGCGCGAATACACGCCTGCTCAATTGATGGCGAAAGGTTCGGATCGTCTGATTAAGAAGGTGGTTAAGGGTATGCTTCCCAAGAACCGTCTGGGCAGTCAGTTGTTCAATAACCTGTTTGTCTTTGCAGGGGCTGAGCACAATATGCAAGCTCAAAAACCGAAACAAATTGATATTAACTTACTTAAATAATAATTGAAGAATATGGAAACTATTAATGCATTAGGTCGTCGTAAAGCTGCTGTGGCACGCGTTTACGTTAATGAGGGTGCCGGTAAGATTACGATCAACGGTCGTGACTTGGAGGTTTATTTCCCCGCTTCTATTCTTCAATACGTTGTTAAGCAACCGCTCAATAAGCTCGGTGTTGCTGAGAAGTATGACATCAACGTCAATCTTGACGGTGGTGGTATTAAGGGTCAAGCTGAGGCTTTGCGTCTGGCTATTGCCCGTGCTCTTGTAAAAATTAATCCGGAAGATAAGTCGGCTCTGAAGGCTGAAGGCTTCATGACGCGTGATGCTCGTGAAGTTGAGCGTAAGAAGCCCGGTCAACCCAAAGCTCGTCGTCACTTCCAATTCAGTAAACGTTAATATTTATTTAATTCTGTTAGATGCCGGTCGCCTTTCGGCCTATCTGCCTATCCGCCTCTCGGCCTACTAATAGAATGCCAAACTTCAAAAACAATGAGAACAAATTTTGATCAACTTCTCGAAGCAGGTTGCCACTTTGGTCACCTCAAACGTAAATGGAATCCCGCAATGGCTCCCTATATCTTTGCGGAGCGCAATGGTATTCATATTATTGACTTAAACAAAACCGTAGCTCAAGTAGAAGAGGCTGCGGAGGCTCTGAAGAATATTGCTCGTTCCGGTCGTAAGATTCTCTTCGTGGGCACGAAGAAGCAAGCGCAAGAAGTGCTGGCTGCTAAGGCTCAAGAGATCGCTATGCCGTACATCACCGAGCGTTGGGCCGGTGGTATGCTCACCAACTTCCCCACCATCCGTAAGGCAGTGAAGAAGATGTCCAGCATCGACAAGATGATGACCGACGGCACGTTCGATAACATCTCCAAGCGTGAGAAACTCCAAATCACCCGTCAACGTGAGAAGTTGGAGAAGAACCTCGGTTCTATCGTAGACCTGACTCGTCTTCCCTCCGCTCTGTTCGTAGTGGACGTGATGAAAGAGCACATTGCTGTGGCTGAGGCTAACCGCTTGGGTATTCCCGTATTCGGTATTGTAGATACGAACTCCGATCCTGCTCCTATTGATTTCGTTATTCCTGCCAATGATGATGCTACCAAGTCTATTGAGGTTATCCTCAATGCTGTGGCTGAGGCTATCAAGGAAGGAATCGAAGAGCGTAAGGTAGAGAAAGCCGACGAGGATGCTGCTGCCGCTCAAGAGGAGGCTACCGGTGAAGAGGCTTCCGCTCCCAAGGAGCGTCGTGCCCGCGTTCGCAAAGCCGCTCCCAAGGCAGAACCCGAGAAAGTGGCTTCCGTAGAGGCTCCCGTAGAAGAGAAAAAAGAAGTTGAACCCGAAAAAGCTGAATAATTATGGCTGCTGTAACATTAGCTGATATTAAGAAACTGCGCGATATGACCGGCGCAGGAATGATGGACGTCAAGAAAGCCCTCACCGAAGCCGATGGCGACTTTGAGGTTGCTAAAGACCTCCTTCGTAAACGTGGTCAAGCTATTGCCGCTAAGCGTAGCGATCGGGAAGCTTCCGAAGGTTGCGTGTTGGCAAAAGCTGAGAATGGTTTTGGTGCTATCGTAGGCGTTAAGTGCGAAACCGATTTCGTAGCTAAGAACGCTGACTTCGTAGCTATGGTCAAGAAGATCCTTGATGCTGCTATGGAGCATAAGCCCGAGACTTTAGATGAACTGAAAGCCATCAAGGTGGGTGATTTCACTACCGTTGATCTCGTAACCGAGCGCAGTGGTGTTACCGGTGAGAAGATGGAACTGAGCGACTACGCTTTCATTAAGGCCGCTAAGGTGGACGCTTATAACCACCTTGGAAATAAACTGTCCTCTCTCGTAGCTGCTGATGCTGCTGACGCTGACCAAGACACCGTTCACGGAGTGAACATGCAAGTAGCTTCCATGAACCCCGTGGCTTTGGATGCTGATCATGTAGCCCAAGAGGTTAAGGATAAAGAGCTCGCTATTGCTATGGATAAAACCAAGCAAGACGAGATCGCTAAGGCCGTTGAGAACGCTGTTCGTAAAGCAGGTATCAATCCCGCTCACGTGGATAGCGATGATCATATTGAGTCCAACACGGCAAAGGGTTGGTTGACTCCTGAGCAAGCCGAGACCGCACGTCAAATCCGTGCTACCGTTCCGGCAGAGGCAGAGGCTAACCTCAATATGAAGAAGATTGAGATGATTGCCCAAGGTCGTCTGCAAAAGTTCCTTAAGGAATCGACGCTCGTTGAGCAACAGTATATCATGTCCGAGTCCAAAGAACTCGTGAAGGATATCCTCAAGAAGGCCAATGTCAACATCGTTGACTTCAAGCGCATCACGCTCAATCAAGAGTAAAATACAAATAGTTGCGAGTTCCTCGTTTAAACTTTAAACTTTAAACTTTAAACTCTCAACTATTTGGGGGGTATTAGCTCATCTGGCTAGAGCGCGACACTGGCAGTGTCGAGGTGAGCGGTTCGAGTCCGCTATACTCCACCAAGAGACCTTCGGGTCTCTTTTTTTTGCTTTGCGATAGAAGTCCTGCTTACGCAGGCTACGGCTCTGATTGCTTAGCATCATGTGAGCGAGCTCCCTGCTGCTAATCCATCATATCCTACTATCTACGATAGTTGCATCTATCGCCTCCGCCCATAGCCGAAGGTCTTGTGGAGTCTATCGCCCTTTTGACCGGGGTCTCCTTCACTATGTTCAGTCGATCTGCGCCGAGGCACTGTATGCTTATCTCGCTTCGCTCGAACGATCTGCGCCTTCTACTTGTACGAGTCCGCTATACTCCACCAAGAGACCTTCGGGTCTCTTTTTTTGCAAAAAAATAAAATAAATTTGCATATATGCGAAAAAAGTTGTAATTTTGCACTCGATATCGTTTCGCCAAACGTAAAATGGCAGACATCGCTCACCGATGTAAAACAGAAGATAATTATCAACAGAACATGAACGACATAATAAAACAAGATTGGGAACTATCCGCTAATTTGATTAACGACATTCGCGACTTGATTAACCATGGACGTCAACAAGCTTATGCTGCCATTAACCAAACTATGGTCAAAACTTATTGGCAGATAGGTCAGCGTATTGTGGAAGAAGAACAGGCGGGTAAGGAACGCGCTGAATATGGGAAACAGTTGCTAATCCAATTATCTGACGCACTAACCAAAGAGTTCGGGAAAGGGTTTTCGACGCAAAATTTATATTATTTTCGTCAATTCTATTTGACTTTCCCCGAGATTTTCCACACACCATGTGGAATTTTAACATGGTCGCATTATCGTCGTTTACTCAGCGTTTCAAATCAAGAGGCTCGTGATTGGTATTTACAAGAAGCTGCAAGTCAAATGTGGAGTTATGCCACGCTTAATCGCAATATATCTACGCAATATTATGAGCGGCTTTTGATTTCGCAAGACAAAGAACCTGTGCGAAAAGAGATGACACTCAAGACGCGTGATTTTGATCACGATAAATTAGAGTTTGTCAAGAATCCCGTTGTTGCCGAGTTTCTTGGCATGTCATCAACAATGGCTTTTATTGAGAGCGATTTAGAAAAGGCTCTATTGGATAATTTACAAAAGTTTCTATTAGAATTGGGCAAGAGCTTTACTTTTGTTGGACGGCAGAAGTTGATTCGAACAGAGACTGAACATTATTATGTTGATTTGGTTTTTTATAATTATTTGCTTAAATGCTTTGTATTGGTGGATTTAAAAGCGGGGAAAGTGACTCATCAAGATGTTGGGCAGATGAAAATGTATGTCAACATATTTGATAGAGAAGTACGCCCGGTTGGAGATAATCCAACATTAGGAATTGTGTTGGCATCGGATACTAATGAGGATATTGCACGATATCTATTGGACAAAGATGATAATGTGTTTATGTCCAAATATATGTTAGTCATGCCTACGCAGGAGGAGTTGCGCCGTGAGATAGAGCAGCAGAAAGCCATCTTTGCCTTGCAACAACAAGAGAAAAAAGATAACGATATTTAACCACCCGTATCTGCTTGAGAAACGGTGACAAATTGTCACCAGTTGAATCTAACCTTTCGTTTGGCCAAACGTAAAATGGCAAACATACACCTGCGGAGGCAGGAGAAATAGCGTTACTAAATAATAAAAAATATTCACAACGGAGGAAGCCGAAAATCCAACAAGAGAGTAGGCTAAATTAATACTTATGAAAAAACTTTTTCTTTTATCTTTAGCAGTTCTGTTAAGTGCTAATTTATTTGCAGATACCCCAACCTGCAAAACCCTTTGGAGTGGTAGCCTCTCTTTTGGAGGGTGGGAAAAGCAACTAACTGACTTATCTTGGTACTATGATTGGACAATCGCACAACCCGGAGACAAATTAACTGTTTATTTTACAGTAGATGAAAGTGTGGGTTATACCAATCTATTATTGGCCGATGGGCAATGGAAAGCCCTACCCACAACAACAATAGACTCGAGGGTAGATAACAATAATAATTATCGTGATTTTGCATCAAGCGATACTTCTGTCAGCATTATTTTAAGCCAAGCCGATATAGATGCATTACTTGCGGATAATGCAGGTTTGGTTATCGCCGGAGGAGGATTGATTATTAATGCCGTTGAATTATGCTCGCATTGTCAACCCCTGTGGAGCGGCAATGTTCCCTTGGGAGGTGATTGGACAGGAAATATGTCCGATTTAGCATGGAATGGTGCTTACGATTGGGCAACAATACAGCCAGGCACAGAATTAACCGTTTATTTCACCGTGGATGAAAGTGTTGGCTATAATGGTCTCCGTTTCTCAAATGGAAGTTGGGAACCTCTTCCAAGTACAATGGCCGATACAAATTCTGATGACAACGGATACTACTGTGGTTTTGCTGCATTAGCGACCTCAAAGACCATAGTTCTTAGAGCTTCTGACATTGCAGAATTAGTTAACAACGGGGGGTTATTGATTCATGGTGCTGGATTAAATATTCTCAGCATTGAACTTTGCTCTTCATCGAAGGTGGGTTCTATAATAAAGAACAAGAATCTCTATTATCGAATCACATCTTTGGGCGACTTTAATACCGTTGAAGTGGTTCACCAAGATTGTTATTCCACTTTATCATCCATCGATATACCTGAAACAATAATAGATGATGATTATACGTTTACGGTCACTAAGATTGGAAGTTCTGCTTTCTCCGGTTGCAGCAATTTGACTTCGGTAACCATCCCCAAATCCGTCATGGCGATTGGAAAAGAGGCTTTCTATGCTTGCTCCGTTTTGACTTCAATTAGTGTAGATGCTGCTAACACACATTATAGTTCTGTAGATGGAGTGCTATTTAATTACGTTAAAGATACGCTTATTCAATATCCGAAAGGCAATTCAAGAACAGAATATTCTATACCGAATTCCGTAACAACGATTGAAGATGGGGTTTTTGAAAGTTGCTACGGTTTGACTTCAGTCACCATTCCCAACTCCGTCACAACGATTGGAAATTATGTTTTCTATGCTTGCACAGGGTTGACTTCGGTAACTATTCCTAATTCCGTCACCAAGATTGGAAACCGGGCTTTTGGATATGTTAGTAATATTGTTTATAATGGTTCTGCTACAGGTTCGCCCTGGGGGGCTAATTGTGTTAATGGTTATGTGGATGGATATTTAGTATATAGTGATGCTTCCAAAACAACATTGTGCGGATGCTCTTCTTCTGCTACCGGTGAAATAATTATTCCCAATTCCGTCACGACGATTGGATATGGGGCTTTCGTTGGTTGCGACAGTTTGACTTCGATAACCATTCCCAATTCCGTCACAACAATTGAAGAGGAAGGGTTCGGTTGGTGTTCCAATTTGACTTCGTTAATCATTCCCAATTCCGTCACAACGATTGGAAATGGAGCTTTCTATGGTTCTGGATTGAAAGACCTAGAGGTTGCTTGGACAAGTAGTGAACAATTACCCTCTATAGGAGAAGGAATCTTTGAATATATAGTTAATTGGGAAGGTCCTTCCGCTGCTACTCTTCACGTTCCAGCCGGAACAGAGAGTATTTATGAAAATGCTGACCAGTGGAAAGATTTTGGTACGATTGTGGATAAGCAACCAGATCCCAAGAATTGCGTTATCACTTACACGGCAACGGAAAAATTACCGGAAACGACAGACACGAATACTTTTGGTCTTCACACCAATGCCTTCGATGTTGCTATTACCTCACACGAATTTTCCAATGGTACAGGAACCATCACCTTTGCAGGCGAAGTCACTACAATTGGTGACTATGCTTTCTTTGGCTGTCCTTTAACTTCGATAATCATTCCCAATTCCGTTACAACGATTGGAGAGGGGGCATTCAAAGAATGCTACAATTTGACTTCGATTACGATACCCTATTCCGTTACAAAGATCGGAAAGACTGCTTTCTTTGGCTGTCCTTTAACTTCGATTACCATTCCCAATTCTGTCACAACGATTGAAGAGGGGGCTTTCTCTTGGTGTTTTGGTTTAACTTCGGTAACAATCCCCTATTCCGTCACAACGATTGGAGTTGGAGCTTTCGAAGGTAGCGGTGCTTTGACTTCGATAGACATTCCCAATTCCGTCACAACGATTGGAGATAGGGCTTTCTCTTATTGCTCCGGTTTGACAGATGTCACTGTTGCTTGGACAAGTACTGGACAGCAACCCACAATGGGAAATGGCGTCTTTTATGGCATTGCCAATAATGTCGGTCCTTCAGGCGCTACCTTGTATGTCCCTGCGGGCACGAAAGCCATCTACCAAGCTGCTGACCAATGGAAAGATTTTGGTACGATAACAGAACCTAAAGTTGGTGATCAGTTTATTATTGATGGTGTTTATTATGAGATATCTTCAATCGGTTCTAACAATACCGTTAAAGTATCTTGGTATGACCGCGATTTATATATTACTCCACTTGTTATTCCAGCATCTGTGTCGTATGGAAATTACACCTATACTGTTACCGAGATTAATTCTTGGGCCTTTAATGGGGCTATCATAACATCAATAGATCTTCCCAACACGCTGATAACGATTGGAGAGGGAGCCTTCTGTGGTTGCTATGGTTTGACTTCAATCAACATTCCTAATTCCGTTACAACGATTGGGAATATGGCTTTCCATAGTTGCAGCAGTTTGACCTCGGTAACCATTCCTAATTCCGTCACAACGA
Source organism: Paludibacteraceae bacterium (assembly GCA_045599545.1). Taxonomy (GTDB): domain Bacteria; phylum Bacteroidota; class Bacteroidia; order Bacteroidales; family Paludibacteraceae; genus Colicola. Next base: position 43,418 of record JAZRWG010000031.1, read on the forward strand.
TTGGAGAGGGAGCCTTCTATCAATGTCATGGTTTAACCTCAGTCACCATCCCTAATTCCGTTACAACAATTGGTGGGTGGGCTTTCGCGAATTGTAGCAGTTTGACTTCCATTAATGTAGATATCAACAACACCCATTATTGTTCTATTGATGGGGTATTGTTTAGTTATGCAAAAGATTCGCTAATTCAATATCCGAAAGGCAATACAAGAACAGAATATTCCATTCCTAATTCCGTCACAACGATTGGAGATTATGCTTTTTATAGTTGCACCGGTTTGACTGAGGTAACCATTCCCAGTTCTGTCACAACGATTGGAGATGGGGTTTTCTATGGTTGCACAGGTTTGACCTCAATAACAAGTTTTGCTGTCAATCCTCCATTATGTGGAACAAATTGTTTTGAAGATGTTAGCAAATCTATTCCTATTTATGTGCCATTTAATTCTGTAAACGCTTACAAGCAAGCAGATGAATGGAAAGAATTTGCGAATATACAGCGGAATCCTTACGATTACGCAACGGTATCTTGTTCAACAACAAACGGAACAATATCCGGTGCTGGGAAATATGTTAAAGGTGACACTTGTACCCTGACCGTTACACCTAATTACGGCTATCATTTTGTACAATGGAATGATAATGTTACGGATAACCCACGAGTTTTTGTAATAGCACAAGACACATCTTTTACTGCCCAAATTGACATTAATCAATATCAATTAACTGTTCAATCTTTGGATAGTACAAAAGGCACTGTGACCGGTAGTGGATATTACGACTACAAATCCCAACCGACTATTTCTGCCATTCCAAAGGAACACTATCATTTCTTACAATGGAATGATGGAAGTCCTGTAAATCCAAGGAAATTTACAATTACACAAGACACCACCTTTGTTGCTGAATTTGCACCCAATAATTATCAAGTAACGGTTACAAGCGCAGATCCTAATATGGGTAGCTGTCTTGGTTCTGGTTCTTTTGTTTATCTATCCGAGCAAAGCATTTCTGCAAAGGCAAATTATGGCTATCATTTTGATTCGTGGAACGATGGGCTCACAGATAATCCGAGAACCATCCAAGTTTTGAGCGACACAACCTTTACTGCCGAATTTGCTAAAAATGTCTATACTATTTCTACTCAAGCAGAGCATGGTTCTATTTCCGGTGGTGGGGATTATGAGTACCTCACTCCCATTCAATTGACCGCTACCGCTGACGAGCACTATCATTTTGTTCAATGGAGCGATGGGAACACCAATAATCCGCGCCAAATAACCATAGAGGAAGACAAAACCTATACGGCTATTTTCTCCATTGACCAACACTCCATCTCCACCATAGCAGAACATGGTATTGTGAACGGAACTGGAATTTATGATTATGGCTCAGAAACGATTCTTACCATTATTCCCGATTTTGGATATGAATTCTCCTCTTGGGCTGATGGTAATACAAATAATCCACGAACTATACTTGTGACAGAAGATGCTACCTATAGCAGTATGTGTGTGCTTATGGTAGCCGGCGCTTGTGGTAATAACCTTTATTGGAATTATAGGGCAGGAAAACTAACCATTACAGGTTCTGGTACAATGTACAATTATTCTTTCAATGAGGTTCCATGGATTTTGTATCGCGATAGCATCCAACAAGTTGAACTTTGCGAAGGATTAACACATGTTGGAAATAACGCATTTGCGAGTTGCCCAAAACTTACTACTCTTGTTATTCCAAATTCCGTCACAACCATAGGCGAATCCACATTTGAGAACTGCAACTACTTGAAGATAGTTACTTTAGGCAAATCACTAACCGAGATAGGTTGCAATGCCTTCAAGGGCGATTATCGCATAGAGGAAATAACTTCTTATGCAGAGGTTACTCCTAATGTTTGCACAACAACCTTTGATGGTTTGAGTAAACAATACATCTACCTCTATGTGCCCGAAAACAGCATCCGTAGCTATCAAGTTGACCCCAACTGGAATGGATTTGATATTCGATCTAAGGTAGCCGAGACCCAGCCAATTGATGGTGATGAACCTATTGTTACTCCATCCAATCAAGATGTCACTATCACATGGCCGATTACTGATGGCACAGACACTTACACGCTGACTATCACAAAGAATGGCGAAGTCGTTTGTGTGCTGACCTTCAATGCTAATGGACAACTGATCAACATCGCCTTTGCTGCTCCTGGTCACGATGGCTCTCGTCAAGCACCGGCTGTAACATTAACAGCACAAGGCTATCAGTTTACGGTAACGGGTCTTACTCCGGGTACTGCCTACAACTATAGCGTAGTAGCGACAGATGCAGGAGGCAAGACAGTTGCAGAGCACACGGGTAACTTCAGCACTACCGGAGGTGCCACAACCAATATAGATTGGACACAAGACATCAAACACCAGACACTAAAGTACCTCCACAACGGGCAACTCCTCATCGACCGCAACGGGCAACATTATTCCGCTATGGGAGAGAGGATAAGATAAAAGCCCCCTCCAACTCCCCCAAAAGGGGAGAGGTTGATTCACAGGCGGCTTCCGAGTAATCGGGAGCCGTTTCCTGTTGCTGGTAGCGGCGCTTCTTATCGGTAGCACTTCGGTGGATGTACGTAGGATGTGCAGTGTATGATTTTTAAGATTGGCGGATTTTGGAGACTTTGCGAGTTCCTTGCCTATCCCTTGCTT
>JAZRWG010000032.1:0-18051 GCA_045599545.1 Paludibacteraceae bacterium
AGGATTGGTACCGGGAGAGGTCTCATTACAAATGCCCATAGCAAGACGAATCTCATTAATTTCCAAGGTGGGCGATTGATAAATATTCTTTTTCATTATTTTACGATTTTTTGACCATCAATTACATATACACCGGCAGGAAGGGTAGTCCACTCATTGGCATTGCCAAGGTATTGTCCAAGCGGAGTATAAATGCCTTTATTGGTCTTGTTGTTAGACTTAATTAACTCATTATCCGTAGGAGCATTATAGATCTTACGAACTTGGAAACGATTGCTAAATTCCGTATTCTCTTGAGCAACAAAAGTATAGGAAGCGCCCTCAGTCATATATACTATTTGACCTTCATACAAGTCTATAAGTTCGAAGACTTCACCACTTTGGTGGCTAAAGGTCATGGTGTACACGTTCTCACTCTTGGTGTTTATGGAGAGATACAAACCATCCAAGTTATCCGTAGCAACAATTGCCAAATCACCGGCTATTGTTTGAGCATACAAGTTAGCGCTTTCTTCACTCATTTGTTTGGAAGCATCGAAACCGTTATTGAAGGTTGCATCGAACTGATTACTTTGTGCAAGATACATCTTATCGCCCTTGCCAAGGTTATCAACCAAAGAAATCTGAACGAGACTCATATCATCAGCCGCTGCTTTTCTGGCAGGAGCATTAGAGATACCCGCTTTGTTCATAGCATTTTTCCATACAGTGCTTTCATAATTAATACCTGTGGAACTTCCACTTCCGGAAGAGAGTTTCAAGAAGAAGCCACGCAAAGCAGGTATTTCAGAATCTTCACCGAATAATAACGAAATCTCATTAATCATATCGAAATTATCTTTTCGACCATCATACATCCAAACCGTCCACTCAACATTGTTGTCTTCGATCTCATTAATCAAAGTCGAAGCATTGATGGGAGCTAAATACGAGTTTGCATAGAAGTTGAAACCGGGTTTGAGGTCAAATGTAGCATCACCATTTCCTAAAATCTTGCCGGTAAACGTATAGATAACACCATCAGTGCCCTCATAGTTGGTCTTCAAGTTATATCCACGGAAAGGAGTGTTAACTTGTTTCTGTTTATACTTCACTTGCTCCCAGTCTCCGAGTTCGTAATTCCATTGCCAGAACTGTGAAGCACAGCTACGGTTGTTCGTGATATCATCCGGAGCGCGATAGGTCGGGATTCCAAAGTGTTGCCAAATGTACTTGTTTTGCTCTGGAATATAACGAGCATAGGTGTACATTTCTACCGTTGACATAGGCTGGTTGTTGTAGTCGAGCGAAGGTTCAAGCAATACCGTACCTACACCACTTGCATTAGCTTCAACGCGAATCTCGTCCACTTTTTGGCTAATAACGGTACCATTAGCCACCACCGTACCACCGGCTTCAACCAAGATGAATGTTGTACCTGTACCCTCACCATTTACTTCGATACCACCGGTACCAACATTGAGCGTTGCACCATCGTGAACGATGATACCTGAACCTTCTTCAATCACCACACGGTTTGCCTCAGCATCTACACCTGACATAATTTCAACCGTATCACCACTAATGTTTACATCGGTGTGAATATCAGGAATTTTATCAAACACACCTTTATCAGGATCGTCACTCCACTCTCCGTTTTTGTTTACATCTTGTGGTTCTTTCTCTCCTTCACCATCAATGATAGCCCAAAATGTTCCATCACCACAATCATCACCTTCGCAAAGATTGTACCTACCATCTATCTTGTCATTAGTATAAGTTCCATTTACATCATCGCGGCACATTTTAACGGCATAGTGACCCTTTCCGATATACTCACAGAATCTAATATAATCATTGGCAGTAGTTTCACTTCCAAAGAAGAATGCACCTCCAAAAATGGTATTATTCTCTACACCACGCTTATAAGATTTAAACGAATTTGATGACTCAAATGTGCCTCCATTGATAGTTATATCTTCATTGCCATGACCTCCATTAGAGGATCCGCCACCAATTGAGAAATGTCCATTAATAATACCACCTGTAACATTAATTTTGATATTACCCAAACTCTGCCCATAACTATAAACATAGAATGCTTCACCACCTTCTGTCGTACAAGTTAATTTACCACCCTTCATATTGAAGTTTACATATGGGCTAGCATCAGAATTACCACCCGCAAGTTGAGTCCATATTGGGCGAGGAGCCCTGATTTCACCACCATTTACATTCATTTGTGTATTCGTTTGTGAATCAGCCCAATAACGTACAGCATAAGATTTTGTATGAGTAATCAAACCACCATTTATGGTCAAAACGCCTCCTTTACCCAATTCGATAGTGAACGCCGTACTGGTTGCAGAAGTATTTTCTATCGTTCCGCTATTCAAGATAAACGTACCATTACAATTGATTGTGTAAGCAGTCCACGTGGAAGCACATCTATTTTGATATGTAATCTTCCCCAATTTATCCGTAGTATTATCCTCGACCACTAATTGAGCTTTTGTTTCTACATTGAATAAGATAGCATTTGCATTATTGCCACGTGTTTGGTTAACTGCAATGATAGAATTCCCATTCAAATCAATTTTAACGTATTGGTTAGTAGCGATGGTATATTGATATTCTCTTGTGAAGTCATCAATAATTACATCATTTTGAAGAATAATCGTTTTTTCAGTCTTATCGGCTGCGATAGCACGAATAGCATTTTCTAACGAATAATACTTCAAACCATCAACGGTAGCAATGACCGTTTCCGAAGCAGAATGTAAATCCCATGCTTTTTCACCCTTATACCTAATTTCATTCCAATTCTTATCTGCCACCTTGTCACTTTCTACCGTTGCCTTAACTGCATCGTAGAACACACCACCACTGATTGCGATAGTTCCATCAACGCTAATAGTACCGGCAAATATACCATCCGTAATTTCTAACGAACCTTGGTTAGAAAGAGTTAATGTCTTCGTATTCATGCCATTGGTAACGAGGGTCATAGAAGCATCTGCATTATTAGTGATTTGGGCATCGTTGTCACCCACACCCACTATGACTGATGTTGTGTTGTTCTCCAAAATGCCATTGCCCATATAAACACCATATTCCTTACTGTTGACTGTGCAATTGCTGTTTACAATCAGTTTAGCAGTTGCGGTCAGCAATGTAACGGCAGCTTTTGCTTTATGATTGATGGTCACATTATCCAACGTAACTTGGTTGTTCGCTGACAGAGAAACAAGACCTTCTGAGAATTGTGAAGCCGTTGCAGCATTGGTAATCGTACCATTCTTAATAGTAACTTCTGTGTCTTCTTTACCAAAACGCAAGTAAGAAGTATTAACACTAACCGATGCTAAAGAATGACCATTCAAATCAATAGTCATGCTCTTGTTTACGTTGAGAGCTTCGTTTGAAAGCCGTGCATTTGCCAAAAGAGTAACTGTGGCATCTTCCAATGTATTGGCTTTCTCAATTGCTTTTGCAAATGACGGATACACACCTTCTCCTACTTTAGCCACACCTTGCGAAACAGAATAACCAGTTTCAGTAGTTGCACTTTCACAATTCTCTTCTGTTTGAACAAAAGGAGTTGGATCCGATGTAAAATTACCACTGTAGATTTTTAATTGTTCCTTTGTAGCATTTAATTCGCCATCAATTGTACCACCTTCAGGACACATAATGTTGACAACGGCATCGTTAGTAACAGTAATGCTACCCGTTAAGGTGTGTTTGTTAGCATCCAAAGTGATTTCCTTGCTATCAGAAGTAACATTTTGCGGAGCACGCTTTGGACCATTTGCTGCGGGAGCACCACCTATTATAACATCCTCTTCTGTATCAGCAATTAACGCAATTTCGCCTTCGTTTCCAGCAGCATCAATTGCGTCTTGCAAAGAGAAATAGTTTACATTGCTACCTGCAATTTGAGCGATTATTTTACGAACCGTATAAGTGCCGTCTCCATTATCATCGTAGTCATATACGCCTTTTTCTTCATCGTGAATTGCAACAACGGTATTTTTGAAAGTACCTCCGAATAAATGCAATGTAGTCGTGTTATAAATTGCAGAGAAAGGATCTCCAGATGACTGGTACGCAGCAGGAGCATCAAAGAATCCACCATAAACACTCAAAGTACCTACATTGACAATAGAATTGGATTGGTCCGAATGGAAAGTACCGCCATACACCTTCAATGTTCCACCATTAGCATACCATGCGCAAGCCTCTTTACCACTAATTAATGGATTTCCTTCAATATTTATAACAGCGTCTTTCGGAGTATCCATCGCATTAACTCCACTAATCGTAGGATTGCCACTAATATTAATATCACAAGCAGCAGCGCAATAGATACCATATCCATAGTCAGTTTGTGAATTATATGGGTACGTATTAGCAATCGTTCCACCTGATATATTCAAAGTCGGTTTTCCATAAGTGTTGGTGACATACATCGTATTCCAGTTGTTTGCATTTGTGAAAGTACCACCTTTAATATTCAACGTTCCACCATAGACCTTTAAGAGACCACCTATACCAGCCTCTACTGTACATTCCCCTTCATAAACATATATGGAAGTTGCTGCAAGTTTTGTTTTAGAGCCCTTAATAGTTACATTGGCTGTAGATGAACTTGGTAAAAACATATAATTACTTAAAGAACAATCAACCAAAGTGTCAGTTCCGCCATAAACATCAACTCTTTGCAAAGAGCAATTTTTCAACATAGCTGATGCATACAAATAAGTCGTCCCATTGATAGTACAATTGGTATAAGCGGTATTGATCGAATTAGCCGTATTGTATGCATAACCTGTAATTGTAACATTAGAAATATCCATTGTTCCATCAGACCAAGTACCATAGTAAGAGAGACCATTTATTGTACCTCCGGTAACAGTAATCTTGCTTGGATATCCTGTGTATACCTTATTCCGAATAGCAACAGCGTAATCTCCCGAGCCCTTGACCGTACCACCTGTCATCTCGATGATGCCATAGTTGGATAAACCATATCCATAATAATCTTCTTCAACTGTGCTTTCTATTGTACCACCTTTGACATACATAGTCCCCTCGTTATAAGCACCGGCAAACTTTCCTAATAAATGACCGCTATTGATGGTCATTGTAGCATAGTTATTAACAGCTTGCCCATAGTTCGTGGAACCATCATCGGTACTCTCAATGGTGACATCTGAAATAATAGTAGTACCTCCATTATAAATCGGGAAACCTTGACCAATAATCTTACCATTCTTGGCTTGGCTATTATCAACGATGGTCAATTTATCATTCAATGTAGAGGAATACCCATCTTCCAGCGAATAACTAATGTTGATACTATTTGTTCCAAATGTAATCGTTTTACCATTCAACTCGAGAATAATATCACTGTTGCCATAAATCCACAATTCGTTACTCTCAGTGATGTCATCAATCACATTGATCGTAGTTTGTATACCAGCATCACGAGCAGCATCAAAAGCAGCTTGCAAAGAGGTGTACTCTACTTCACCTATTTTAGCAATAGCCGTCCCATCTCCCATCGGAGCTTTGCGAGGAGCTTTTGCAACTTTGTTAAAACTCTTCTTCACAAAAGTTCTTTCCGGCAAAGCAGGATGTTCGGGGACATTCATCTCCGGCATCTCAACCCCTTCCGGTGCTTTGGGTTCCGGCGGAACGGGTCTCTCCGGCGCGGCGAACATAGTTGTACTAACAAGCAGTCCCACTGCCATTAGCATAAATAAAGCTAATTTCTTCATAATAATTTTGTTTTTGTTTAATTTGTTTGTTTTTTTGATTAATTTGGATTTTAAGTTAATATCTCGGGTTAACTGTTAATTTATCTTATCTCTCACACGCCTACCGGCTATTCCACTGATTCCACAGTGGGTGCTCCGTTTACATCTGTCTTTTATCGCCTCTTTTGGGTCGAGGGTCGGTCGAGGGTCTCTAGACAGTCTTTATACCTCTTTGCCTCGAAGCCTATTTCGAAATACACCTTACATCCTACGTACATCCACCGAAGTGCTAGCGAAGTTGACACGCCGTATGTCCGTTTTTCCTCACTTGGTTTGGGGGTGTGCCAAACTGCCTCGCGGCAGTTAGCACTTCCATCCCTTTCGAAATGGTAATCGGTAAAAACCATTTCTACAAATAAACTTTTATTTATTATGCCGAATGACCTCGTGGAGCAAAACCATCCGGGCGGCGCTGGTCATAAGACCACTATATACACAAACAAAAAGCGGGACCGCAATCTTGCTGTTCCGCTGATAGAGGCTCTGGTATTGCCTTTCGTTCCAAACAACAACACCGAAGCCCACGCTGAATATGTTCACGCGCGCACACACATATATACATAAGGTGTACACGGATATTAACATACCCATGAGCATCTAATGCTGCAATGTTTCGGAACTTATGAATTTACCAGATTCCTATCAGCCAAAACAAAGCGATTAAACGCTTATTATGTCTGCAAACCCCACCCACGAATGTTAACGAAGTGCCCATTGAACACCACAGACACCCCTGCGTGAGCTTGCTTTTGATTTCAGAATATTATACAACACCCCAAAATCGACCGCAAAGATACAAAATATATTTGATATGTGCAACTTTTTCTTGCATTTTTCTATAATTCCACACCGATTTCACTGATTTATTCGTTTTTTTCTATGTCTTGAGCATCCAAAATGCTACCCAACGATGGTGCGTCTCTAAATAATTTTCTCTACTTGGGGGTCTAAAACACCCTCTCCTAACTTCTCCAAATATACAAATTCATATTCCGGTTCCCAATCGGGATAGAGGGCATGTATCAAGTCCTCCAAAATCTCTTCAGGGTGCACCACCCCTCGCTGCCAGAAATCGTTCGTTCCATCAGGTGCCTTACGCTTCAAGAAGTTATATACCCTACCCTCTTTATACGCCTTAAACCACGTATGCCTCTCGTCCATCGTATTGAGTTCAGTGAGCGAACGCACATCCACTCCTACCCACACATCGGCACTATCCGCAAAGTCCACGATCGCTTGCTCCATGGTGAGCGGAATACTGCCCTTATGATTGCTATCGGCGTACTTGTATTTCGCTCCCGCATCTCGAAAGAGTGCCCCCATGAACGTCGCACCCGAGGGCACATACCACGTGCCCCTAAAGGAGCTACCACTCATGATTGTCTTCAAGTTTAAAGTGGATAGTTTAAAGTTTAAAGTTACCAATTGACACAGGGAGTCATATTTGGCAGCAACGGCGGTATAAATACTATCCGCTTTCGCTTCGCAACCCATCTCGTGACCAAAGACACGTATCCACTCCGCACGCTTGAGTGGAGTCGGCTCTTGCCACTCACTAACCTCCACTAGTCTTAGTCCCGCCTTGCGGGCTTGACGCCACCAGACAGGTTCTTGATTTCCGTAAGAGGTCACAAACACCGTTTGCGCTCCACTCATCACTAACCGCTCCACATCAGGCGTGAGTGTGTTCGAACAGTCCATCACAATACAACTGTCCAACCCCAACGCAGACAAGAACCCACGATGGGTGGTGGAGGTAATCGCTACGCGATTGGGGGTAGAGTGTGGAGGAGTAGAGGAGTAGGGTCTTACACAAGACACTAAACACCAGCCTCCAAACACCAAAAACCAAAAACCAAAAATAAACTTTTTCATCTATTCTTAGCCACAAGGGCACGATTACTTCATCTATTCATTATTTACCCTACTCCTCTACTCCTCTACTCCCCTACTCCTCTACTCCCCTACTCCTCATTTAAGAACAAGGTGACCGGGGATATCGAAAGTCGTCACCGACCAAAGGCGTTTACCGCTCTTGTCGTAGCAATAGAGTTGACCCGGGGCCATATACTGTTTAACATCCGTGATATACACATTCTTTGTTTCGGGTTCCACCAACAGACCATAGGGAGTCTCTATCTCGCCCTCCGTTCCGTCCGTGATGAAAGCACTATTCGTCACCTCTTGCGAAACGACATTGACAATCTTATAACTACCATTCGCAATGCAATAGAGATCGTCCCCATCAAGCCACATATCGTCCACTCGTATATCCAATGTATCTGTCACCGCCAAGGTCTGTGTGTTCACGCAGACTAAGCAAGAGGGGTGTGTATTATAATCGCCGTGCGAAATAATCCATAGTTGGTTGTGGTTATCCGCTACCATTAGGAACGGATTGATAACCACCGGCATACGCTGTATCTCCGCAAACTCGGTTAGGTCCACCACACTGAGCGTACTATCAAAATTAGGGTAGTTATACCCTCCACTATTGGCCACATAAAGGGTGTTGCCCACAATCGCAAGGCCCTCTGGTTGAGGACCGACGGCACACGTCTCCACCTTGCTCACGTTTGCCGTATCAAAGCGATAAACGACATTGGTGTAGGAGGTTACATAGGCATATTGGCCCTTAAAAACCATATTGCGAGGGTTATCCACATTCAGCGACGTGATATGCCTTCCATCCAAGTCCATAACCTCAATCAGATTGGAAGCATTGACCACAGCATATAAGCGACTGCCGTAGATTTTGAGGTCGTTTCCTACATCGCCTAAACCTTGCGTCACGGACGGATTGAGCGTGCCGAACACATCGCGATAATACGCTCCCGTGGCGAACTCAAAAAAATCCAAGATACACTTATTGGAACCCCAGTTGCCCTCATTGAGGAGGAAGATTCCCGAATGAGTCAATGTTTGCGGTTCACACACTTTCTCCGCATTGGTGGGGAGTTCCACCTCGCCGCTGGGGCGACAACTGCTAAAACATAATGCGCAGCACAAGCTTGCCGTTAAGACCCGGCATGGGGTAATTGTGAATAATTTCATATTGTTGATTCAATAAATTGTTTATTTCTATACCGGTATAGAGTTTTTCGAGTTTTCGAGTCTTCGAGTTTTCGAATTTTCGGTTACTTTGCAACCCCCACTCTTTCGCTATGGCGACATCGTGCGTCCACCACGCTTTTTCATAATTGAGCGGTATATTCGCCGACGAGGTATATCGCGGTCCTACATAGATGAACGAGTAATTAAAACTCAGTCCCTTCCAACTAAGGTTAACTATCGCCGAACCCGAGTGTTCGGGAACATAAGCAATCTGTCCGTTATACGTTATATAGCCCGGAGTGGTCTTATCTTGCGCCCGCTGGTAGGTATAACTGAGGTTCAGTCCTAACTTGACCTCATGCACAAAACTAAACATCAGACCGGCATTGAGTTCACAACCCTTGTCCTCCACCTGGCCGATATTCATCATCGACCATCGGTACTGTGTATTCCCCTTGGGCACGGCGATAATCTTATTGCTCACCTTATTATAAAACCCGTCTGCCTTCACATGTAACTTTAAACTTTTCAACTCACTAACATTTTTAAACTTTAAACTTTCAACTTTAAACTCCTTGGCATACTCAATGCCAAGGTTTAACTGGTGTGCGTCCTCGGGTTCGAGGTGGGACACGCCCACTTCGCCGTAATATAGGTCATTGAAGGTGGGCATACGGTATGCCTCCTTATATAACGCGCGTATATAGAAGTCCTCTCGCAAGACCGGTTGATAGGACAAAGAGGCTGATGGAGTCAGTTTATTTATTTTCTTTCCACTTTCCGACTTATTAACTTCTTTAAACTTTAAACTTTCCACTTTAAACTCTGAGTCGTACACGCCGGTGTACAATCCGGCGAGTTGGGCGGCAATCCACTTAAAATGGAAGTGGGTGGCGAGAGCTACCATACCCGTATGACGCGTAGGATTAACAAAAGCCGGTTTGTCGGATCGAAGGAAGTTCCACTGGTAGTCACCGCTTAGGCTAATCTTCCACCAATCAAAGATATCGTAACCCAAAGCGGCACTAAGATACACCTCCTGTTGCCAAAAATGCTCATCGCACGCATACCTCGTACTATCCGGATTAACATACCGCATATAGTCATTACTATACTTGGCATTAACTTGCAACTTTAAACTTTTCAACTTACTAACTTCTTTACACTTTAAACTTTCCACTTTCCACTCTTTTAAGCAGGACCCTTGCACAAAGACGTTCCGGTCCCACTGCCGTTCATCCGAAGTCCACACATTGCGAATGATAGCGCGCGGGATACCTCGTTCGGAGTTATAGAAATAGCCCTTAACGTGCCATTGTCCCCCCGACATATACCCAAATAATCCCAACTCTGCCCGAATAGCCTGTATATCCCCATTCTGCCTCACACCCGTCGTATCCCAACCTTGTTGCCTATCACCTGTATCCTGTATCCTAAAGTGATACCTCCCTGTCGCATAGAGGTACTCGGCGGAAGCACTCAAGTGGAGGTTATCGGTCAGTTTTTGTTCGTACAGCAAAGACGGATTATCCAGACCAAAAGTACCGGCTTTCATTCCCACGGACACATTATAGTTTTTGCCTTCCTCAAAGGTAGGGCGACGGGTACGCAGATAGATCGTTCCGGAGGAACCATAGTCTTTGGCGGATTGGAGAGCCGCCGTTCGTTGTCCGTGATAGAGTTCAATGGCTTCAAGGTTCTCCATGGAGAACTTACCTAAATCGACGGTGCCGTTTTGAGCATTACCAATCTCTATACCATCGTAGAAAACGCCTACATGTTGACTGCCCATGGAGCGAATATCCACGGTTTTGACACCTCCTATTCCACCGTAGTCTTTTATTTGTACCCCACTAAAATAGCGCACCGCATCTGCCACCGATTGGGCCTGCAAGGCTTGGAGTTGGTCGCCCTCTAAGACTTGGGGCGGATTAAGAAACCTCTCAGCCTCTCCGTCTCTCTGCCTGTAGCCTTTGGCTACCACTTCCACTTCGTCAATGCGGAAGAGGGAGCGAAGGCTGTCTTGCTCCGCCGAGGACAACGCCCAAGCAGTGGTAGGCGCGAGGCACACCACGACGACAATAAGCCCTATGGAAAAACTTCTTCTTAGCATGATTCTATCCTAATCCCAGAGGATGAAACAATAGCGCAAGAGGTTGTCTTCTGACTTATCTCAGTCATCGTTTGCAGCCTTCCCAAATCTCTAAGCCTATCAGCCTGATCTTCAGTGACTTAAGATACCAAACGATTCCTATTGAGAATCACAGCAGCGGGTCTGTGCAGGATTCGCACCTGCTTCCATTACCAAATGCGAGTGCAAAAGTACAAAAAAAAATGCACATACGCAAATTTTATGTGCATTTTTCTCATTTTTTTCGCCATCTTATTGGTTGCTAAAGGCAAACACAGTCGTTGAATGATAAGTCTCACCCGGGTTTAAGAACGCCGAAGGCCAAGTCGGTTTATTGGGCGTGTCGGGGTACTTTTGCGTTTCTAGACAGATAGCGTGGCGTTGTTTATAGATTTTGCCGTACTTACCCGTCACTGTTCCGTCCAAGAAATTACCCGAATAGACTTGTATGCCGGGTTCGGTGGTGAGCACCTCCAAACGGATACCCGTAGCTTCGCAATAAAGCGTGGCTACCGGAAGCAAGCCGTCGCCGTCGCGATTGAGCACCCAGTTATGGTCATAACCATTGCCGTTGCGCAACTGTTCATCCTCCGCCTCTATATCTTGTCCCACGGGTTTGGGAGCGGAATAGAAATCGAACGGTGTTCCGGGTTTGATAGGCACAATCTCGCCCGTAGTCATATAGGTACTGTCTACGGGAGTCATCAACTGACTGTTGATCCATAATTGGTGATCCAAAACAGACTGGTCGGCATCGCCGTGGAGGTTGAAATAGGAATGGTTGGTCATATTGATAACGGTAGGTTTCGTCGTAGTAGCCTCATAATCCAAGCGGAGCGTGTTATCATCCCCCAAGGTATAGGTACACGAAGCGGTCACTTGTCCCGGAAAACCATTATCACCATCGGGTGAAACGAGAGTCATACGCAGCGTGTGTGCATCCACTTGTTCCGCGGTATAGGTCTGGTATTGCCAACCCGTAGGACCGCCATGAAGCGTGTGACCGAAATTATTCGTAGGCAGTTGATACACTACCCCATCCACGGTGATCTGTCCCTTATTCAGACGATTGGCATAGCGACCTATGCAAGCCCCGAAATCTGAAGGGATGGTTTGATAATCGTGGAGGTTATCAAAACCTAAAACGACATCCTTGTTTTCGCCGTTACGGTCGGGCACCCACAAACTCGTGATGCGGCCACCATAGGTGGTGAGGGTCACTTGCATGCCGTTGGCATTGGTCAAGGTGTAAAACGATTGGTGTTGGCAAGCAGTGGCAGTAAAAAGCAGCAAGACCGCTACCGCGAAAAGATGGTTTTTCATATTAGTGATAGAATTGGTTAAACTGCGATCGATAAAGGGTTATCCATTGGTTAAAGCCCTCCACGTCACGGGCGTTGGGTTGAACGAGTGTTCCTTGCGTGCCCTTAAAGACATGCTCATTGAGGAATAGGGGTAGGCTCATCTGATGACTGACCAAACAATAAGCGGCTAATAAACCTATGCCCCACGCTCCGCCTTCACCCGCCGTTTGCATGGTGTAGATAGGTGTATTGAGGGCGGAAGCCACCATCGTCTGTCCCACTTTGGGTGTGGTGAAATAACCGCCGTGACCGGTGATGCGATCGATGCGAACCTGCTCTTGGTTGATAAGTATCTCGTTGCCTATCCGCAGCACGGCAACGGCACTATAGAGGTGCATACGCATGAGGTTTGGGAGCGTCAAATGACTGTTCGGTCGGCGTGCCATCAGAGGCAGTCCCTCCTGTACCCCCATGATGGGTTCACCCGATATATAATTATAGGACACCAGTCCTCCTGCATCGGGTTCGCCTTGAAGGGCCGCTTGGAAGAGACGCTCATAGAGTTCGCTCGTAGTGGGTTGTGCACCAAACAGTTGAGCTCCCTCACGGAAGACACTCACCCAATCGTTGATATCCGACGTGCAGTTATTGCAATGCACCATCGCCACCTCTTTCGCATCGGGTGTAGTGACAATATCAATGGCCTCGTAGGGACGCGAAAGCGGTTTCTCAAGCACCACCATCGAGAAAGAAGAGGTACCTGCGGACAGGTTTGCCGTTCGAGGTTCGATGGCGTTCGTGGCAACCATTCCCGTTCCTGCATCGCCCTCCGGTGGACAGAACGGAATTCCGGCTTGTAGATCTCCCGAAGGGTCTAATAAACGCGCACCCGTCGGCGTGAGGCATCCTGCCTCTTCGCCGGCCATGAGGGATTGAGGAAGGATATCCAATAAGTGCCACGGATAGTGTTTATCGGCAATGAGCTTATCAAATGCCTCTACCATGGAAGCATTATAGGTTTGCGTGTCCGGATCCACAGGCAGCATACCCGAGGCATCGCCTACACCGAGCACTTTTTTGCCCGTCAGCCGCCAATGAACATAACCTGCCAAGGTGGTGAGGTAGTCTATATGACACACATGCTCCTCTCCGTTAAGGATACACTGATAGAGGTGCGAAATACTCCACCGAAGGGGTATGTTGAAGTGAAAGAGTTCGGACAGTTGAGCGGCTGCCTGACCGGTATTGGTATTGCGCCAAGTAAGGAAGGGATAGAGCAGTTTCTCCCCCTCAAAGGCCATATACCCGTGCATCATAGCACTGATACCAATCGCTGCCAAGGAATGAAGTTGACAACCGTATTGCGATTGGACATTCGCTTTAAGGTCTTGATAGGCATCCTGAAGTCCTGTCCAAACAGCCTCCTCACTATAGGTCCAAAGACCGTTCACCCGTTGATTCTCCCAGGTATGCGAACCGGAAGCCAGCGGTTTATAATCGGGCCCTATAAGCATGGCCTTAATGCGGGTCGAACCGAGTTCGATTCCCAGCACCGCTTGTCCCGAAGCAATCATCTCTTTCTCTATCATAACACTAAAGTTTAGCGGTTAAGCAGATAATAGACCTCATTCATGCGCAGTTCTTTCTTGAACTCCGCCACGGTGGTGTTTTTATCTATATGTAGCATCTCAATGCCGGCTATCTCGGCATAATCCTCCCAATATTCGGGCGTAATGGCATAGGACATACAACTATGGTGCGTTCCGCCGGCTAAGATCCACGCCTCTGTTCCTATCTCAAAATTAGGTTGGGGAATCCAAAGCGCATTAGCTACCGGCAGTTTAGGCAGCGGCTTGGGTTGAATGCACTCCACATCGTTCACAATAAGACGGAAGCGATTCCCCAAATCAATGATAGTCGCCGTCACGCCCGAACCCGTCTTGGAGTCAAACACCAAACGAGCCGTTTGTTCCTTACGGATACCGATCCCTAAGAAATGGACTTCCAAACGCGGTTTGTTCGCCGCAATGAGCGGACAGATCTCCAACATATGACTTTGCAGTATCGCCGAACGCGCCCCATCAAAATGAAGCGTATAATCCTCCAAGAAGGAGCATCCGCCTTCCAATCCTTGTGTCATATACCAAACGGTGCGGTACAAAGCGGCACTCTTCCAATCGCCTTCGGCGCCGAAGCCGTAGCCTTCCGCCATAAGGCGTTGACTGGCCAGACCCGGAATCTGATCCAAACCGAGGAAATGGGGGTCGTTGACATCGACCTGACCTAAATCGTCAAAATTCGTGGTAAACCCTTTGGCACCTTCGTCTTTAAGAACCCTACGGATGGCTATCTCCGCCCGAGCGGCGTTACGCACTTTCTCCCAATAAACGGTTTCTCCACATTCGTCTATCTTAATGGTATAGAGTTGTTTATAGGTTGCCACCAACTCGTCCACCTCTGGATCGGTCACTTGCTTATAGTACTCCATCAGATTACTAACGGGATAATAATCCACATGATAGCCCAGTCTTACTTCGGCTTCCACTTTATCGCCGTCCGTCACCGCCACATTATTCATCTGATCGCCAAAGCGCAAAATGCGCATATCTTGTGCATCTGCCCAAGCGGCTGCCACACGTGCCCAAACGGCAATATGCGCTTGCGCTACAGGGTCTTTCCAATAGCCACTCACCACCTTGCGAGGCTTACGCAAGTGAGCGCATATATGTCCGAACTCACGATCTCCGTGCGCACTCTGGTTGAGGTTCATAAAATCCATATCCATCGTGTTCCACGGAATCTGCTCGTTGTACTGGGTGTGGAAATGGAGCAGCGGTTTTTGCAAGGCTTGCAAACCTTTGATCCACATCTTAGCGGGAGAGAAGGTGTGCATCCAAGTGATAACACCCACGCACGAGGCGCAGTTATTCGCCTCTTTCATGACTGCTTCCACCTCTTTGGAGGAGTTGGCGGTACCCTTATACACTATCGTAATGGGAATGCGACCGGCAGCATTAAGCCCCTCTACCATTTCTTTGGAATGTTTATCCACTTGTACGACGGCATCACCTCCGTACAATAACTGGGCACCCGTGACCCACCATAGTTCGAGATTCTTCATAGTATTTTATTTTTGTCCGTAATAAGCGTCTTTTCCGTGCTTGCGATTGAAATGCTTTTCTATCAGTTCATCATCCATAATGATTTTTGATTCCAGCGTCATACTCAAATACGCCATCTTGGCGCATTGCTCCACCACCACGGCATGGTAAACCGCCTCCGCGGGGGAGGTTCCCCACACAAAAGGACCATGATGACGAACCAAAACGGCAGGTGTCGTAGCGGGATCCAGTCGTCCTATAGCAAAAGTCTCTACAATAACCTTTCCCGTCTCAGCCTCATAATCCCCCTGTATCTCCTTGCTGGAAAGTCCCCGGGTACAAGGGATATCTCCGTTAAAATAATCGGCTTGGGTCGTCCCGATATTCGGAATACCCCTCACCGCTTGCGCAAAAGCAGTGGCATAGGTCGAATGGGTATGCACAATCCCCTTCGCAGAAGGGAAAGAGCGATAAAGCACTAAGTGCGTAGGCGTATCGGAGGAGGGTTTATAATGGCCCTCTACCACGGCTCCGTCGCTCAGGCGAACAACGACCATATCCTCCGCCGTCATCGTGTCATATTCCACGCCACTGGGTTTGATAACCACAAACTGACGCGTTTCGTCAATACCGGACACATTGCCCCATGTGAAAAGGACCAATCCATGTTTGACCAAATCCAGATTGGCTTGCCATACTTGTTGTTTGAGTTCTTCGAGCATATTACCAGAAATAATAGTAGAAGGCAACCGTTATGCCTAAAATGATACAGGTATGAATGATATCCCATTTATTCCAACTGGCACGAGAAGCCGCTTTCTGTTCGGGGGTTGCCGTACCAAAGACCAGTCCTTGTATCTGCTTGGGATCCGGAGCCTGCGTGAATAAGCTGACTCCTATCACAACCAAACAGCATACAATCAACATCGTTCCGCAGAAGTAGAGCCAGTTGAAGTCGTAGAACACCGCCTTAAACCAACTATCGGCTGCCATGGGATGATTGCTGAAATAAACGGTAGAACCCAATCGGGTCAAACCGATAACGATGCCGCTGATCAGTCCCCACATGCCTCCCTTGGCAGAAGCGCGTTTCCAACATATACCAAGCAAGAATGCGGCCGCAATACCCGGAGCGAGAACGGACTGAACATCCTGTAAGTAGTTATAGAGCACACTACCGATACTGCGCATGATCGGAATCCAAAGGATACCGAGGATAACGATTACCACGGTGGCTATCTGACCGATACGAACCAGTTTCTTTTCGGGCGTTTGGGGCTTGATACGTTTATAAAAATCGATGGTGAAAAGCATCGCCGATGAGTTGAATAGAGACGCCAACGAACTCATCAAGGCGGCTAAGATACCGCATACCACCAGTCCTTTCACGCCGGCGGGGAGCAGTTTGGCAACGAGTACGGGGAAGGCCGCATCGGGCATAGCCAAATGGAAGACCTCGCCGTTCACCACAATACCGTCTTTGCTGAGTGCAAAGGCAATCATGCCGGGGATAAGAAAGATAAACACGGGCAATAACTTCAAATAGGCACCGAAGATAGTACCGCGACGCGACTCGCGTTCGTTCTTACCGGAAAGAACCCTCTGCACGATGTATTGGTCTGTACACCAGTACCAGAAACCAATAACCGCCGATCCGATCAAAGCACCCAACCAGGGGAAATTAGGATCCCTCAAATCACGCATCAGGTCGGTCATATGATCACCGTATTGGTTTACCTCCACCGCAGAGCACGATGCCATAAGGGCATCCCAACCACCTATTGCTTTGAGTCCGAGCACCAAGATAATCGCTGAACCGAGGAGCAGAATAGGTGTTTGCAACACGGAGGTGTATAGTACCGACTTCATACCGCCGAGCACCGTATAGAGGGCTGTGATCAGTACCAAACCGATAGCCGCAATCCAGAAGAAGTCAATACCCCATAGTTCTTCTATACCAAAGACTTGCTGGAAGACCAAACCGCCGGCATAAACAGTGACGGCCACTTTGGTAAGCACATAACTGATGAGCGAGATAACGGAGAGAATCGTTCGGCACTGTTTGTTATAGCGTCTTTCGAGGAACTCGGGCATCGTATAAACCATACTGCGTGAATAGAAAGGCACAAACACCCATCCTAACAGCAAGATCATCCAACCCTGTATCTCCCAATGCGCCATAGCCATACCCGAAGAAGCTCCGGCACCGGCCAAACCGATCAGGTGTTCCGAACCAATATTAGACGCAAAAATAGAGGCACCTATGGCAAGCCAAGTTGCGTCGCGTCCCCCTAAAAAGTAGTCCGCCGAGTTATTGTTTTTTTGACGGATAACGTGCACTACAATACCAATCAGTGCACATACAAAAACGGCTATTACAAGCCAATCCAGTGTTCCCATAGTAAATAATTTTTATAAGCGGTTGCAAAATTAGCATTTTTTTTCGATATATGCAAATAAAACTTGAGAATTTTAACTATTTCCGCCAAAAAACAAAGGAGCCCGAGAAAAATCTCGAGCTCCTGAAAATGGCGGCTACCTACTCTCCCACAAACGCAGTACCATCGGCGTTGCTGAGCTTAACGACCCTGTTCGGAATGGGAAGGGGTGGGACCTCAGCGCTATAACCACCTAAATAATCGTTTAGTTGAAAGTGGAAA
>JAZRWG010000033.1:0-22501 GCA_045599545.1 Paludibacteraceae bacterium
AATGAGCATGTTCAATTAGTTAAAAATAAGGATATAGGACCAGTACCTTATGAGGGCGATATCGTTGTTCCGGATCAGTTTGACTTTACCGACTCACAAGAAAAAGTCTATACATTGTCGGTTATATGGATTGGTGATAACGCTTTTGCTGATAGTCCTGAATTAACATCTGTCACCCTTCCGACAACGATTACAAAGATAGGAAACAATGCGTTTGCTAATAGTACAAGTTTAAAATCTGTTATATGTTTGGGAACCGAACCCGCTACCTTGGGAACAGATGTGTTTGCCGGTGATAATGCACTCACTATCTATGTTCCAATTTGGACGAAAGAAACGTATCAAACAGCTTGGAGTGCGTACGAAGACCTTATTCGTCTTTCGGACTTGGATCAAGCCAAAGAGACTGCCCTTTATCATATTCTAATCGCTCGTCAAGGCATACAGAATGTTGAAATCAATGACATAATAAATACTGCGGTAAATGGTATCAGTAATGCTACTACAACGGATAGGGTAACAGAACTCCATTCCAAAATAGCTACCATTATAGGTTTCGTTCAAATTGGCAAAGCCGAAGCCCTTGGCGAGATGGGTGAAGAATGCGATGGCTGCACGGCGGTAGAGGTGAAGAAAGGTGACAAGGTCATTACCCTCTATGCTCCCGAGAGTGTGGACTATATTAAAATAGAAGAATAAAGAATTGTAAACAGTTGAAGATGACTGCGGAAGGATATTGAGCATCGTTTAGGGGAATCGGTTATATCTCCTAAGAAAGCGATAGATATTGCTACTCCAAAGGATGAACTTCCATTCCCAAAGAAAAAATAATCAATAATAACTAAGAAATTATACATCAAACATCATACAATAACGAAAAAATCGTTAATCTTATTCGTGGTATTAGTAGCCACGGCACTGCTTGATTATGCTCCCGTCTATGCTGCTGATTTTGTGGCAGACGCTATCTATGTCAAGAATGTCGATACCGAGCAGTGTTTCCGCTTTACGGTTAAACCTACGGTCACCTATACGATGGATGAAGTCTATGTTTATGTGAATGGTGAACGCGAAATGACTCTTCCCATGGGACCGGACGTAAATATACGCCTTGGTATCTATAAAGAGGATACCGGCATAGATGAAGTCTTTGTCATAGACCCTGCTAAAAACGACAATAAGGTAGGTAAGAACCTCTATCGTGGACAGATTATTATCGTCAAGGACGATGCTTATTACAACATTCAAGGTCAGAAATTAAATGAATATTAGTTATATGAAAAAAGGATTGTTAGCCATCTTACTTGGCTTGATGATGGTTGGTTGCAAACCGCCTGTTATTTTTCCCACCTACACGTTAGAGGTAGATGATGAACAGATGAGTACCGTACCCGGTGTGCTAGTGGAGCAACCATATGGCATTATAACCTTATCTTTCTCGGACGAGATAGATGAAAGCGTGATTCAAAACTTAAGACTGGTGGATTACACCGATCCTGTACCGACTATTTTGCCAAAGTCCTCTATCAACGGTGTCTCGTTCTCGTTAGACCCCGACGAGGAGGAACAAGTGCTGTTGGATTGTTCGGAACTGGAATCGTCCGAACCACGTGCGGTCACTTTGGTATATGAGAACGAAGAACAGTTTGTTACGGCGCACATGATGCTCGTGCCCGATACAGCGGCTACGGCTATATATGATGAGCAGAAAGCTTATACAGCCGTTATCTCCGATATCCACATGAACGACCAACGTTCCATGGACGGCAAATGGAGTTGGTTCATAGAGAATCAACCCTACTTGATAGAATACCTCGATAATCTGATTGATCATAAAGACCAATACAAGGAACTGGTGCTGCTCGGCGACCTCTTTGACGAAGAGGTTACGCCTCTGCCGTATCCTACTTTTGCTGTGGATGGCGATGCGGTATCGGAGAAGGAGTATCTGCGTGCTATTGCCGCTGTGGACGAGAACAAAGAGGTCCTGAATAAAATAAAACAGGTACAGTCCGCCGGCATACAGGTAGTCTATGTCCCTGGCAACCACGACAGCGGCGTCGATGAGGATCTCTTGCACGAGTTCTTCGGCAGCGGTGCTATGTTCGTGTCGGATGTACAGGGTTTAGGTTCGTATATATCTTCGGATATGGTGATGGAGCATTGCCACCGCTACGATATCATGTGTGCGCCCGACCCGTATTCCAATATCGGAATAGATGATGTTACAGCAGAAAACGCCTTTATGGGTATTCAGTACTTCACTACCCGCATCGCGGCAACAAATAGGTATAATAAGGGATTGGTGAAAGCCAAATTGAGCGATTTTGGTTATGCATCCATAAACGAATTACAAGCCGCCAACCAATCCGGATCGGATGAGTTCAACAAGATGGTGATGGCACTTGTCTGCAATGTGGTGCTGATTGCAAAACATGTAGATGGAATAGACACCATACCTGTTCCTACGGGACTATACGGCTTGACGAGCGACTATGTGTTGGACGAGTATTTTTATCAATCTACTGAGTCGAAACCCTTGTTGTATCAAACCATGTGGAAGCAACAGGAGTGGGAGAAACGTTTGTTGCATAATAACGCTCCGGCAGATTTCCCATTCTTATTGGGTGCTCTGATATGTGAAGTACCATTTGCGGATGCGATAGCGGTCAATAGGCTATTCGGCAAGGACGACACCTATAAGGTGGTTGTCTTCGCTCATACACACGTACCCTATCTTAGTATCATGGAACGAGGAGACGATGAGGACGGATATATCTATGCCAATACCGGCTCGTGGGTGGACGAGAACGCCTGTTCTCACCCCGTCCGTACAGCAGTAGAGATATACGATGGCGACGAAGGACGACAAGTGCGCCTTGTGCAGATGGGAAAAGACTATCAGTTGCAAAAACTATCCCCCGCCCTCTGGACAAAGTAACTCTCGGATTTCTCCTCGCTGAATAGGCATTGGCGGGGCGGCTCTTGGTCTTGGCGGGAAACGTACTCGTCGTCGGAGTTCGCTTGGTACGATGACAAACCTACGGTTCGGCATGTGCATAGCTAATTTCCTATAATTTTGCAAAGATTTTAGGAAAAACCATATTGGAAAATATCCGGTTTTTTGCAAAATTTCCGGATGTTTTTCCAAAATCATACAATACATCAATCCGTCACCAAAAACCTTTGAAAAAATAGCATTATTTCCAAGATTTTTTAGACGCAAAAAAATGCAGCAAATCGGCTAAATACAAGAGAAAAAGCAATAGTTCTAGTGTCAAAATATTTGAAAATAATAGAAAATCTTCAAAAATACAATAAAATATTTGCAAGATTCATTTTTTTTTTGTATCTTTGCAGCCGCTTAAGAAAGACGCAACGAATATAAATAAATTTTTACATAATGCCCATAGGGCAAATGATATAAAAACCTTTGAAAAAATAGCATTATTTCCAAGATTTTTATGGCTAAGAAATCGTTACAGAAACAAATTGAGCGCAAGCATGCCGGAGCAGTAATTTTCCGTCAAGACTTTCCGGAATATCATACTGAGTACGTAGGTGCTACTTTGTCGGATATGGCAGAGACCGGAACGCTGCTCCGTTTGGCACAGGGCATCTATTACAAACCCATTCGCACGGAACTGGGCATTAGTTATCCTTTTGCGGAAGATGTGGTAGCGGCTGTCTGCAAGCGTGATTGTGCTCGCTACCTGCCAACCGGTGCTTCTGCAGCCAATCGTTTGGGGCTTTCCGAGCAAGTGCCGACGCGTCACGTATATCTGACGAATGGCACAGCGCGGCAACTAACTATCGGCAATCAGACCATCTTGCTCAAGCATGTATCCCCTTCGCACTTTGCTTTCCGCAACGAGACGCTTTCTGTCCTGCTCCAAGCTATGAAATGGATAGGTAAGGGCAATTTTACCGAACAGCAGCAACTGCATACAGAAGAAATGGTCAATAGCATCGATAATCCGAAAGCATTGCAGCACGACCTCGCTTTATTCCCTGTATGGGCACGAACAATAATCAAAAACGCACTACATCATGAAAACGTGGATTGATAGCGATTTGCAACTGCGTCGACAAATGATAGCCAACATTGCGCAAGAGAAGAACATCGAGGCGGCGACTATCGAGAAGGACTGGTGGGTAACGGTGACGCTGAAAGCCTTGTTCCTCGCGTCATGCCACGACTTTATCTCTTTTAAGGGTGGCACGTCGTTAAGCAAAGGATGGAACCTCATTGATCGCTTTTCGGAGGATATAGACCTCTCGCTACATCATAGTTTCTTTGGTATCGAGAGTACGACTAAGAGCCAGCGCGAGAAACTGCGCAAGACATCCCGTGTGTTCATCGTCAATGAGTTAAGCAAGGAGCTGGAAGATCTATTGCATTCGTTTGGTATCGCCGATGTCAAGGTAGTATCGGTCACCATGACGGAAGGCAATAATCCTCATCCCATTGACTCAGACAAAGACCCGGTTGCGCTTCATGTGCAATATCCGTCGATCCTTTCTACGAAAGGGAGTTATATGCTGCCCTTTGTGAAGGTTGAAATCAGTTGCCTATCAATGGATGAACCGACTGAGGTCATTGAACTGTCATCCATGATTCACGATAAGTACCCGACCTACGATATGGATGCCGTTGTTACAGCAAGGACAGTTCGCCCAACGCGCACATTCTTGGAAAAAGCTTTCTTGCTATGCGAGGAGTTCCAGAAGGTCAAACCTCGCACACAACGTATGACGCGTCACTTTTACGATATGTACAAGATGGCACATACCCCGTATGCAGAAGAAGCGCTGAACGATGTCGAACTCTATCGTCGAATCGTAACCCATCGTGAGACTTATTATCATGTGCACTACGTGGACTATAGTCGTCTGCTGCCGGAATCTATCTCATTCCTTCCACCGGAGCATTTGATGAATGATTATAAGTCGGACTATCAGATGATGCTGCAAGAGTACATCCACGACCCTGCCGCGCCATCCTTTGAGGAACTGATGCAATTTATGAAAGAACTACAAGAACGTTTTAGAAAAATTCAATAAACCCCTTATTATACCCTCCGTCACAAGCCCTCCCCCACTTGAACGAGGAGACGATGAGGACGGATATATCTATGCCAATACCGGCTCGTGGGTGGACGAGAACGCTTGTTCTTACCCCGTCCGCACGGCGGTGGAGATATACCACGGCGACCAAGGTCGTCAAGTGCGTTTGTTGCAGATGGGAAAAGACTATCAGTTGCAAAAACTATCCCCCGCCCTCTGGACAAAGCAATCTATCTACGAAAATAGGTAGTTCGCAGAATGAAGAACAGAAACAAAAAAAGGAGGCACTACCTCCTTTTTTTGTGCGCAGGATGAGACTCGAACTCACACGATCTTGCGATCACTACCCCCTCAAAGTAGCGTGTATACCAATTTCACCACCTGCGCCAAGCTGCTTTTGCAGCGATATGTCTTTGCGTGCCCAGAACAGGACTCGAACCTGCACACCTCGCGGCATGCGCACCTGAAACGCACGCGTCTACCAATTCCGCCATCTGGGCCGCGTCGGAATCCGCTTGCTACGATATCATTGCCCCGCAATGATAAAAGTAGCTGCGATTCCTCCTTTTTCCAAAAAGTAGCACTTTTTGGAATCCTTATTTTAAAAGAACAAAAATGCAGGAACGGGTCCTGCATTGAGCGATGAACGAGACTCGAACTCGCGACCCCGACCTTGGCAAGGTCGTGCTCTACCAACTGAGCTATCATCGCATGTGGTTTTTCTCAACCAAAATTCGTAAGAACACTTGCTTTTTTTCGAAAGCGGGTGCAAAAGTACTGCTTTTTTTTCAATCTACCAAATATTTTCGCAAAAAAATGCAAAAAAAATGCAATTTGGGTTGGAAATGTGGGTTTTTTGTAGTAATTTTGCACGATTTTTCGTAAAAAGCGATAGACTGAAAGGTATATGAATGTAGAAAGATTGTTTAATAAGGCTTGTGCGGAATATGGACTCATTGCAGACGGCGACCATATACTCGTAGGACTAAGCGGAGGCAAAGATTCGCTGGCGCTCATTCAACTCTTGGGCGAGCGTTCGCGTATCTATGTCCCGCGCTTTCGCGTTACGACCCTACATGTAAGAATGAGCGAAGTGTCGTACGAGTCCGATACCGACTACTTGCAGTCTTTCTGCGCCCAATGGGATATCCCGCTCTTGGTCAAGCAAGCCTCTATCGGAGAGATACGCGGCGACAAAACGCCTTGCTTCCTTTGCTCGTGGTACCGCCGCAAGACGCTCTTTGATACCGCACAAGAACTGGGTTGTAACAAGATTGCCCTCGGTCATCATAAGGACGACATCGTTCAAACGCTGCTGATGAACCTTATCTATGAGGGCACATTTGCGACCAATCCGCCGCGCCTCAAAATGGACAAGATGCCGATAGAAATCATCCGTCCGCTGTGTTTGATACCGGAGAAGCAACTGGAGGCCTATGCCACGCAGCAAGGCTATCTCACGCAGAGCAAGACCTGTCCTTTTGAGCACGCTTCCGCGCGGAGCGACATAAAAGAGTTAGTAAGTCAATTAGAGGCGCTCAATCCCAATATACGGGAGTCGATTTGGAACGCCATGCAGAATGTCAAAACAAATTACCTACCATGCAAGGAATTTATTCAATAGGATTATTAGTTTGTGCGAATGTCTTTATGACAACCGCCTGGTACGCCCACCTCAAATTAGCCGAGTATCCATGGTTCAAGAAGTGGCCGCTGATAGCCGTCATCGCCTTCAGTTGGGGCGTAGCTTTCTTCGAGTATTGTTTGCAAGTGCCCGCCAATCGCATTGGTTTTGAGGGCAACGGAGGTCCCTTTAATCTCATGCAGTTAAAGGTAATCCAAGAGGTTATCACCCTCGTGGTGTTCATTGTCTTCTCCGTTTTGGCCTTTCATATGCAAGTAAGATGGAACCACCTTGTGGCAGCCGCCTTGCTCATTCTTGCTGTCTATTTTGTATTCGGATTTAAGTAAACATGCATTTCAAAGAATACATACCCTACTATAAACGCAACCTCAAGGTGGCGTTCCCCGTGATGATCACCCAGATAGGCGCTTCGCTGGTGGGACTAATCGACTCCATCATGGTGGGACACTACGCTACCGCCGACTTCGCCGCCGTGAGTTTCAGCAACGCCATCTTCTTCACCGTCATGGTTTTCGCTATGGGACTGCTCATGGGCGTGACACCGCTGGTGGGCTTTGCCGTAGGCGAGGGGCAGAGAGGCGGAGAGGCAGAGAGGCAGACAGGCGGAGAGGCGGAAGGACGGATTGCGGCACTATTTAGGAATGGGGTGATATTAACCGTAGGGGTGTGCGTGATGATGGTGCTGCTATTAGGTAGCCTCTACCCTTTCCTTGACCGCTTCGGACAAGAACCCGTAGTCATCGAAGCCGCACGGATGTATTACCTATATATTATTATATCTATTGTGCCCTTCCTTTTTTTCTGTTTCTTTAAGCAGTTCTTGGAAGGATTAGGAAATACAACCGTCGCCATGGTAATGACCCTCATTGCCAATGGTCTTAATATCCTCCTGAACTGGGTGTTTATCTTCGGCCATTGGGGCTTTCAACCCATGGGAGCCACCGGTGCAGGACTGGCAACACTTATTGCAAGAAGTGTATTGCCTTTTATGATCTTAGGAGCTATTGTGGCAAGGAAGCAGTGGAGGAAGTATTTAGGCAACAGGAAACAGGCGACAGGCGACAGGAAACAGGCGACAGGCGGAGAGGTTATTCGGCAATTATTAAAAGTGGGGACACCGATTGGGATACAGACCTTCATGGAAACTATTACATTTACGCTCAGTTTCATCTTTATCGGTTGGCTCAGTAAGGAAGCCCTCGCGGCGCACCAGATAGCCAATCAGATAGCGGACTTGACCTTTATGCTCGCCATCGGCATCGGTTCCGCCACAACCATCCGCGTCAGCCACCAATTGGGCAAAGGCGACCTTTATGCGGTTAAAATGGCAGCCAATGCCAGCATCCATCTGGTATTAGTAATGAACACCATCGGAGCCGCTTTGATGATTAGTTTGAGGCACTATATTCCTTATATATTCACGCAAGACGAGGCAGTGATAACGATTGCCTCCCAACTCATTCTGTTTGCAGGTTTATTCCAATATGCGGACGGACTACAAACGGTCGGCGCCGCCATGCTGCGAGGGATAACGGATGTTAAAAAACCGATGGTTTATGCGTTTGTGGCATACATTTTGATAGCCTTACCGATAGGACTGGTTTGTATGTTCCCGTTAGGATTGGGCGCACCGGGTATGTGGATAGGATTTATCTTCGGCTTATCGGTAGCCGCTGCGTTATTCCACACGCGATTTAGAAAGCAACTCGGACATCTTTATAGTTGAAAGTTTAAAGTTGAAAGTTTAAAGTTTAAAGTAAGTTTATAAGTTTAAAGTTTTGTATATGAAAAATTATGTAAGTGCAGCCATCATGGCATTGGGAGTAGCCATTGCAGGGTTATTCGTTTTTATCGGTATTCACCAAGTAGCTAACAAAGACCGCTCGGTAGTCGCCAAAGGGTTATCCGTTCGCGATGTACAGTCCGACCACGTCGTGTGGCCGCTCACCTTTACCATTGAGGGCAACGACCTAAACGAAGTTCATTCGCGTATGGGCAAAGCCTCCAAGACCATGACCGAGTTCCTCCTGAGCAAGGGTTTTGAGGCCTCCAACATCACGGTAGGGCGCATCAATATTGAGGACCGTTGGGCATACAGTTACGGTAATCAAAGACCTGCCAACCGCTATGCAGTGAACTCGACGGTCATCGTTTCCACTGACAAGGTAGATGCGGTTGTTGCCAACCAAGGATGCCAAGTGGAGTTATTGGCCAAGGGACTGATTGTAAATGTAAACGATTGGGAAGTCAATTATGAGTTCAATGGACTGAACGAACTCAAACCCGTAATGGTGGAACAGGCGACCCTCAACGCCCGCACCGTAGCGCAGAAGTTCGCGGACGATGCCGGATGCAAATTGGGTTCGATAAAAAAAGCCAGTCAGGGGCAGTTCAGCGTAGAGTCCGACGCCCATCAGCCGTGGATCAAGCACGTTCGCGTGGTGACGACCATAGATTACTATTTGAACTAATTTTGCAGAAAAAAGGGCTAAAACTTGCGTATATGCAAGATTTTTCGTACCTTTGCAGCGAAATTGCAAAAATTACGCTTATGGCTATCGAAATACGAGAAGTTAAAACACCTCGCGACCTGAAACATTTTGTTCAGTTCTGCAACGATCTCTACAAGGACTGTGAGAATTTCTGCCCTCGTTTGATGGCGGATGAGTTAATGACTCTCACCCCTGCGACCAACCCCGCCTCTGAAGTCTGTGAACAGGTGTTGTATTTAGCCTACGAAGACGACAAGATAGTAGGTCGCATTTGCGGCATCATTAACCGCGCAGCCAACGAGCGTTGGGGAACCAAAGCGGTTCGATTCGGGTGGATTGATTTTATTGATGACGAACGGGTCAGTTTTGCCTTATTGGATGCCGTTGCGGCTTGGGGCAAAAGCAAAGGGTGCACACACCTGAACGGTCCTTTAGGTTTCACAGACTGGGATTATGAAGGGTTGCTTATTGAGGGATTTGAGTATTTGGCACCGGTAGCATCGCTCTATAACTACCCGTACTACCAAAAGCATTTGGAAGACTACGGAATGCAGAAGGATAACGATTGGATTGAGTTCCAGATTGCACCGCCTTACACCATTCCCGAGCGCATGCAACGATTGGCTTCCATTGTAGAGGAGCGAAGCAAAGTGCATATTGATCCGGTAAGGAGTCGTAAAGAGTTAGTACGCAAATATGGATTGGAATTCATGGATGTATTAGACCGTGCCTACCAAAAGTTATACAACTATCAACCCATGACCCAGCGGCAGAAAGAGTTCTATCGGGACCACTATTTCCCACTCGTTAATTTTGACTTTGTATCGATTATAGTCAACGATAAGAACGAGATTGTAGGGGTGGGTGTTGGTATGCCGGACATATCCAAGGCGATGAAGAAATGTAAAGGTCGGCTTTTCCCGTTTGGTTGGTTCCATCTCTTACGTGCCCTCAAAGCCAAAAAGATAGAGGCATTTGATTTGCTGCTTATTGCCGTAAGGCCGGACTATCAAGGAAAGGGCGTTAACTCGCTTATCTTCCTCAAGCAGTTGCCCAACTTCGTTAAGTATGGCGTGCAACGCGTAGAAACAACCTCGATGATAGAAACCAATTTTTTGGTACAAGATAATTTTAAACTCTTTAATTACAAGCAGCATAAGCGTCGTAGAGCTTATATCAAAGAAATCGAATGACTGTAGCGGACGAATATAAGGCAGCCTTGAAAACGCTCAACAACTATATCTGGGAACACGGATACAGGCATACGGCTGAGCGCGAGATTGTACTACAAGTAGTATGCAGTCTGCCGCAACCGTTTATGCCCGGTCAAGTGGTTGAGAAAGCCAAAGAGGAGCATATCAGTCAAGCCACGGTATATAATTGTTTGCAACTTTTCGCGCAAGCGGGTATCATTAATCTGCTGCAAAAAAGGTCGCAAAAAGGCAAATGCGAATGGGAAGTGCTGACGGGTCATCGCAACCGATTGCAGTTAGTTTGTAAGCGGTGCGGACGCGTGTCGGACTTCAAAGATATAGCCATCACCAACGCCGTCAAACTGCGTAAGTACTCCAACTTTACGCCCGAGCACTTCACCATTTTTGTTTACGGCGAATGCAAGCATTGTAGGAAATAGGCCCTGTAGCTCAATTGAATAGAGTGTCAGATTCCGGTTCTGAAGGTTCTGGGTTTGAGCCCCAGCAGGGTCACATCGTCGGCGTGCGCTTGCTACGATGTCAAAACTACGTTTCGACAAGGGTAGCCGCGACGCCTCCTCTCCCCAAAAAGCAGGCTTTTCGGGGACCCTATAACTGACCGCTATCGAATGATTAAACTTGACAAAATATTGACGCATAAGGTGTGGGGATTCGTGATTATGGCGGCGGTCCTCTATTTTGTCTTCGACAGCACCTTCCGCCTCGGTGCCTACCCCCAACAATGGATTGAAAACGGTATAGACGCCCTCTGCACTTGGCTAAGCACTACCCTCCCCCAAGGTTGGCTCAGTTCGCTGTTCGTGGATGGTATAGTACAAGGCGTTGGCACGGTGCTCAGTTTCCTTCCTAACATCTGTATTCTATTTATCCTACTCTCTATCTTAGAGGATACAGGCTATATGGCCCGCATTGGTTTCCTCATGGATAAGATCATGCACAAGTTAGGGCTGCACGGCTCGTCGTTTGTACCGATGATTGTGGGTTTTGGTTGTAATGTACCGGCGATCATCGATGCCCGCAGCATTCCCAATCCCAAAGACCGCACGCTGACCATGCTCATGATTCCGTTTATGAGTTGTTCGGCACGGTTGCCCGTGTACCTACTTTTCGTATCCGCTTTCTTTGCCCGCTACAAGGCGTTGGTGATGATAGGACTCTACCTTATCGGCGTGGTGATGAGCATCTGCTTCGCGCTCATCATGAAGCGTACCCGCTGGTTTAGGCAAGACTTGGAGGACCCTATCCATAGTCTGCCACCTCTCCAAGCACCTGCATGGTCGCAAACGGGCAGACACATATGGAACCATGTCAAAGACTATTTGCAGAAGATAGTGACCGTCATCATCTGGGCTTCGGTTATCGTGTGGGCACTGAGTTACTTCCCCACCCACGAACTGGAAACCAGTTACTTAGCCGCCATTGGTAAGGCCATTGCTCCGGCTTTTACCCCGCTCGGTTTTGACTGGCAGATGGTCGTTTGTTTGCTCTCGGGTCTGCCCGCCAAGGAAGCGATTGTATCCACGATGGGTATATTAGCACACGGCGGCGGCACGCTCAGTGTGTTCACACCGCTCACGGCCTTCTCGTTCATGGTCTTTGTGTTGCTTTACTTCCCCTGTGTGGCTACAATAACGACGCTCCGCAAAGAGATCGGGCACGGTTGGGCATGGTTCACCGTTATTCATTCATTAGTTTTAGCATGGCTCATTTCCTTCGCCATATATCAAATAGGTTCCTTGTTCTAATCGGCCTTTTGCCCTTAATGGTTTGGGGACAGGATTCGACCTCTATAGGGGTGGATGACTTGCACTTAGAGCAAGTGAACGTGACGGCCAAACGCTCGTCACGTGTCCATTCGCGCGTGAGTGCCGTGGATACCGAGACCATCACTGCCGAGGAGATATGCAAAGCCGCGTGCTGCAACCTAAGCGAGAGTTTTGAGCGCTCCGCCTCGGTGGACGTCGCCTATGCCGATGCCGCGACGGGTATGCAGACTATTCGGCTGCTCGGACTGACGGGCACCTATGTACAGATGCTCACCGAGAACACCCCCGGCATGCGCGGATTAGGTCAGTTATACGGATTGGAATATATCCCCGCCGCGTGGATGCAGTCAGTGCAAGTGAGCAAAGGAACGTCCTCCGTTCTCAATGGTTTTGAGGCTACGGCAGGACAGATCAACGTTGAACTCTTCAAACCCGTTCACGCCAGTCCTATCACGATAACGGCTAATATCACCGATGACCCCGAAGCGCAGGTCGATGTGCTCGGCGGTTGGGAAGTGACCGAGGAGGTTTCCACCGCCGTGCTGGCGCATTATCAGCAGACCTATTTAGAAACCGACGATAACGAGGATGGATTTATGGATGTACCCAAGATTCGACAGATCAATATCATCAACCGCTGGAACTTCCAAAAAGGCGATTATACGGGTCAGGTCTATGTACACGGTATCGGTGACCGGCGTTGGGCAGGTACAACGACCAAGCGCAATACGATGAGGCAAGAACCCGCCTATGTCATTAACCTGCGCACTTGCCGACTGGATGCGTTCGTAAAGAACGGGTACGTCTTTGACGCAGAACGAGGGACATCGATTGGTATCATCTTGGCGGGCAGTTACCATGACCAAGACAACCGTTACGGCCTTTATCGGTCATGGACAGCGGCGCAAGGCAATGGGTACCTGAACGCTATCTTCCAAACATCCTTCGAGAACCCGCGCCTCGACCCCGAGGATAACCACGAGCATAAACTGAGTGCCGGCATGAGCGTCAATTACGATAACTACAAGGAAACGGCCAACAACCTTTCCGCCTATCAACCTCTCAGCCTATCAGCCTATCAGCCTATCAACCTCGACCGCAGCGAACTTACCCCGGGCGTTTTTGCCGAATATACCTACATGTATCAAGATAAGTTAACGATCCTGTTAGGTCTACGCGGTGACTGGAGTAATCGGTACGGGTTCTTCGTGACCCCGCGCATGAACGTGCGTTACTCGCCCTTCGACTGGTGGACGTTGCGCGGGTCGGTGGGATTAGGTTATCGCTCGCCCAACGTGCTGGCGGATAATGCGGGGTTATTCCCATCCTCGCGTCAGTGGGTGATGAACGCCTCGCAATGGAAGCAAGAGAAAGCCGCGAATACGGGACTGAGTATGCTCTTTACCATTCCCATCAAGGACCGCTCGTTGCAAATCAGCGGGGAGTATTACTACACCCGATTCCTTGATTGCGTTGTGGCGGATATGGATGCCGATTTGCACGAGGTGAACTTCTATAACCTAAGCGATATTGCGGGCGGCAAGTCTTTCTCGCACAGTGCGCAAATAGAAGCCTCCATGGAGATACTGACGGGTTGGACGATGACGGCCGCGTTCCGTTATACGGATGTCAAACAAACCACAAAGAACGGCCTTATAGGAAGTTTTGAACTCATGGAAAAGCCGTTGCAAAACCGCTTCAAAGCCATTGTGTCCACGTCCTATATCACGCCCAAAAAGGGTTGGCAGTTTGACGTCACGGCGCAGTTCAACGGCGAAGGCCGCATGCCGCTTGGCTTCGTTATACCGACGGACAGTAAACAGTATTACGAAAAGGACGGCGTGACCTACCATAAATGGTATCCGCAACTCATGGCGCAGATAACCAAACACTTCCAAAACGCCAGCCTTTATATCGGGGCGGAGAACATGACCAACTTCACGCAGGATAAACCCATTGTGGATGCCGCTACACCCTATAGTCCCTCTTTCGATGCCTCGATGGTGTGGGCACCGATTGCCACATGGGGACTGTATATCGGCTTCTCGTGGGGATTACCGCATCATCAAGAGGACTAGTTTTTAAATAGTTATTAATATGAAGAAGATTCTTTTAGCGGGCGCAATGGCCCTGTGTTTGATGGGATGTCAAACCCTAAACATTGCCGTAAACAAAACCAATGATGAAGGTGTTCGCACGGTTATGACATCAACCCAACACTTGTACCAAAACTTCGACGTAGCCTTAGGGGTACGTCTGGCTCCGATGGATACCATCATGGGAATACTCGTTGTAGCCGAATCGGACCGCATTGCCGGAATGTTTGACACCGACGATCGGCTGCTCATGCAATTGAAAGACGACTCGGAGATTGTGCTGCGGAATATGTTGGATCGTGATAGCTATGATGTTAAGAACGAGACCCGCACCGATTATAACTACGTACAAGGCGGGTGGAGTTATGCCTACGGCCCGTGGGTGGGTCCGCGTTATATTACGCCTTTTGGTGCTACCGCTTGCTTTGAGCATAGCTACCAAACAACGGTCGCAGAGTCTTATGCTTTGTATCTTATCACGTATCCGGAGATGATGCGCATCATCAACATCGGCGTCAAGAACCTCAGGATTGAGGTAGAGGACGATGCCCCCGTGATGGGTAACCCCGATAAAGTGCAAGGGTTATTCAAAGATATGTTTGAATGCCTCGTACAAGGCGTGCTCAAAGAAGGGAATTGGTAAACACAAAAGGTAGGCGAGAGGCCTACCTTTTGTGTACCGCGGGCCGGGGTCGAACCGGCACGGACATCACTGTCCACAGGATTTTAAGTCCGGCGTGTCTACCTATTCCACCACCGCGGCATTCAAAATCGGGTGCAAAGGTACTGCTTTTTTCTGAAATGTGCAAGTATTTTTCATTTTTTCTCGCACTTTTTCTATAAAATCCACAAAAAACTTGCATATATCGATATTTTTATGTAATTTTGTGCCCTATTTTGTTCGCGCACTTATGTACGCCTGCGCCTATGCCTAATAAACATAAAATAATTAATGACCCCGTCTTTGGTTTTTTGGACATCCCGTCGGATACCATTTACGATATCTTGCAGCACCCTTACGTGCAGCGGCTCAATCGTATTCGTCAGTTAGGTCTGTCCTATTTCGTTTATCCGGGAGCTCTGCACAGTCGCTTCCTTCACTCGTTAGGTGCCCTGCACCTCATGCAGGACGCTATTCATAACCTGCGCCAAAAGGGCGTGGCTATCTCCAACGAAGAAGCCGAGGCGGCAATGATCGCCATCTTGCTGCACGACTTAGGGCACGGACCCTTCTCACATGTACTGGAGCACACCCTCGTAGAGGGCATTACCCATGAGGAGATTTCCTTGCTGATGATGGAGAGTTTAGTGGAAAGTGAGAGTGAGAGTGAAAGACAATCCATTGAATTGGCGATAAGGATATTTAAGGACGAGTACAACAGGCATTTCTTGCACCAACTCATATCCTCCCAATTGGATGTGGACCGAATGGATTACCTTTGCCGCGATTCGTTCTTCTGCGGCGTAACAGAAGGCAGCGTGGCCAGTGCCCGACTGCTCAAGATGATGAACGTGGTGGACGACAAACTGGTGTTGGAAGCCAAGGGTATCTACTCCGTGGAGAAGTTCCTCGTGGCTCGCCGACTGATGTATTGGCAAGTCTATCTTCACAAAACATCCGTTGCCGCCGAGCAACTGCTCATTAAGATTCTTCAACGAGCGAAATATCTTGCAGCCAAAGGCGGTCTTCCCTTATTCTGTTCGCCGGCGTTGCACTACTTCCTATACAATCGCGTGACGGAGAAAGATTTTTATGTGGGGTCGGAGGCTCTGCAACAATATGCGCTGCTGGACGACAGCGATGTTCTCAGTGCCATTAAGACTTGGCAGAGTGCCGACGATAAAGTGCTGGCATTGTTGAGTCAAGCCTTCACCAATCGTAAACTCTTCCGCGGAACACTCATCGATAAACCACTGGACGAGAGTGAGCGTACGTTGCTTCGCAAACTCTACGCCGAGCAGTTGGGCGTGAGTGAAGCCGATGCGGAGTATTTCTTTGTAGAGCATGTAAGCACCAACAGCACCTACTCCGAAAAAGGGGACACGATTGATATTCTCTATAACGACGGAACCGTCAGGGACATTGCTAAGGCCAGTGAGATACTGGACTTGGAAGCCCTCACCCGTAAACCCGAAAAGCGATACCTATTTCAATACCGATTATAAGATGGAATTTGCAGCTAAACAAATAGCCCTCCTGTTGGGAGGCAAACTGGTAGGCGACGGCAGTCGCACCGTCAATAACGTAGCTCCTATCGAAACAGCAGGAGAGCATGACCTGTGCTTCCTCACCGATGCCAAGTACCTTCATTACTTGGAATCCACCAAAGGAGTGGTATTGGTAACGAAGGCATTAGTGGAGGCTGAGAGGCCGAAAGGCGGAGAGGCAGATGGGCAGACGCTCATTCTCGTGGAGAACGCACGCGGTGCAATGGGACAGTTATTGCAGATGGTGATGAAAGCCATGAACCCGGCACGCAAGGGCATAGAGCAACCCTGCTTCATCACGGAGGGTGTACAGGTGCCCAAGGATGCATACGTAGGTGCTTTTGCCTATATCGGAAAGAACGTCAAATTGGGTAAGGGCGTGCAGATTTATCCGCAAGTGTATATCGGTGATAACGTGACCATTGGGGATGACACGATTCTCTATTCGGGCGTTAAGATTTACTATAACTGCGTGGTAGGCAAGAACTGTATCCTCCATGCCGGAGCGGTGATTGGTGCCGACGGGTTTGGTTTTGAACCGGACAGCAAGGGCATTAACCAAAAGATTCCGCAGATTGGCAATGTGGTCATTGAGGACGATGTAGAGATAGGTGCTAATGCCACTATCGACCGCGCCATGATGGGTTCGACTACCATTCACACGAATGCTAAACTGGATAACCTCACGCTCGTGGCGCATAACACACAGATTGGCTCTTCCACGTTCATGTGCGGTCAGTCGGGTGTAGCTGGTTCGACCAAGATAGGCAGCCACTGCATCCTTGCCGGACAGGTAGGCGTATCCGGACATATCGAGATAGCCGACAACTGTATCTTCGGAGCTCAAGCGGGTGTACCCAACTCCATTGACCAAGCCGGAACCTTCCAAGGCTATCCCGCCATCGACGTGATGCACTGGAGACGGTCGGTAGTAGGATTCAAACAACTGCCGGATATACTCAAACGCCTGGCGGCGTTAGAGCGTAAGCTAAGTTGAAAGTGGAGAGTTTAGAGATGAAACAGAAGACGTTACATAAGGAGTTTACGCTGTCGGGAGTGACACTGCATAAGGGTCTGAAAACGACCGTAACGCTCTGTCCGGCGAAGGTGAATACGGGTATCCGTGTGCGCCGCATCGACCTCGCCAACGAACCGGAACACGAGGCTTTAGCATGTTATGTGTCCACTACCAATAGGGGCACCAAACTGGAGAACGGAGACTGGCAAGTCGGTACGCTCGAACATATGATGGCAGCCCTCTATGCGATGGGTATCACCAATTGCCTCGTTAAGTTAGACGGTCCCGAACTGCCCATCTTAGACGGGAGTGCGAAGCCTTATATTGAGGCTATCCTGCGTGTCGGTATAGACGAACAAGATGCCGAGGCCAAGACCTGGGTTGTTACCGAACCTCTGCACTTTGAGGAAGGAATGAGTTCGATAACCATTGAACCCTGCGACCACTACGAGGTAGAGGTAACCGTCAAATACCCCTGCCGCGCGGTAGGAACGCAGACCGCCTCTCTCACTGACCTCAACGATTTTCCTACCGAGTTCGCTCAGGCGCGTACTTTCTGTTTCCTCAAAGAGATACTGCCGCTGCTGTGCGTAGGCCTCATTAAGGGCGGGAGTTTGAAGAACGCCCTCGTGCTGTCTTCTTTCGGACCGCTGAGTGAACTGCGTTACCCCAACGAACCGGCACGGCATAAACTGTTGGATTTGATAGGCGACATGGCGTTAGCGGGCGTGCGTATCCAAGGTAAGATAACCGCCGTCTGTCCCGGACATAAGTTCAATACGAATTGTTGCAAAAACTTTAAACTTAAAAACTAAATATGGAATATTTCGTTCATCCCAATGCCAAGGTAGATCCGTCGGTAAAGATCGGACCCTTTGCTGTTATTGAAGACAACGTCGTTATCGGCGAAGGTTGTATTATTGATGCCCATGCAGTGATCTGTTCGGGCGTGAGAATGGGCAAACGCAATCATGTTTTCCCGGGCGCTGTGATTGGAGCTATTCCCCAAGACTTGAAGTTCGTCGGCGAGGATACCACTGTGGAGATAGGAGACGATAACAGCCTTCGTGAGTGCGTTACCATTCACCGCGGAACGGCGAGCAAGGGTAAGACCGTGATTGGCAACCATAACCTCATTATGGCGTATTGTCACGTGGCCCATGACTGCGTGCTGCACGATAACATCATCATGTCCAATGCCACCCAAGTGGCGGGCGAAGTGGAGATTGATAACTGCGCGGTGATTGGTGGTGGCAGTCTGATACACCAGTTCTCGCATATAGGCTCCTACGTGATGATTCAAGGCGGAACGAAAGTGAACAAGGATGTACCGCCCTGCGTTATTGCGGCGCACGACCCGATAACTTTCTGCGGAATCAACTCGGTCGGATTGAGGAGAAGAGGGTTTGATAACGACCGGATAGCAACGATTCAGGAGTGCTACAAGCATATCTTCATGGACAAGATGAATGTGACACAAGCAGTAGCCTATATCGAAGCAAACATGCCGGTCAGTGCCGAGCGAGATTTGATTATTAACTTCATCAAATCCTCTCCCCGCGGCATCATCAAAGGAATCTAATCACTAAGCACTAACCACTAAAGACTAACCACTAAATAGTTATGGAAGCAGAAGAAAAGAGTCTCAATTTCATTGAGCAAATCGTAGAGAAAGACTTGCAAGAAGGTAAGAACGACGGACGCATACAGACGCGTTTCCCGCCGGAACCGAACGGTTACCTGCATATCGGTCACGTGAAGGCCATCTGCATGGACTTCGGTATCGCCCAGAAATACAACGGTGTTTGCAACCTTCGTTTTGACGACACCAACCCCGCCAAGGAGGATGTGGAGTATGTTGACTCCATCCAGCGCGACATCGCGTGGCTCGGCTTCCGTTGGGGCAATGTGTATTACGCTTCTGACTACTTCCAACAACTCTATGACCTCGCCATCCGTTTCATCAAGGAGGGCAAGGCTTATGTAGACGAGCAGACCTCCGAACAGATTGCCCAGCAGAAGGGTACGCCCACCGAACCGGGGGTTAACTCGCCCTACCGCGATCGTCCCGTAGAGGAGAACCTGCGTCTTTTCCAAGCCATGCAAAACGGCGAGATAGAGGACGGCAAGATGGTGCTCCGCGCCAAAATTGACATGGCGAATCCGAATATGCACTTCCGCGATCCCATCATGTACCGCATCATCACCGCTTATCCGCACCACCGCACGGGGCGTAAATGGAATGTCTATCCCATGTACGACTTCGCTCACGGACAGAGCGATTATTTCGAGGGTGTGACCCACTCCATCTGTACGCTCGAGTTCGTGGTACACCGTCCGCTGTACGATTATTTCATCGACCGCATGATTGATTTCGGGTACCAGCGTAACCCCAACGATAAAGAGGACCGCAGCCATCAGTTTGAGTTCAATCGCCTCAATATCACTTATACCGTTATGTCCAAGCGCAAGATGCTGCAACTGGTCAAGGAAGGACTCGTTGCCGGTTGGGACGACCCGCGTATGCCGACCGTTTGCGGTCTTCGTCGCCGTGGTTATACGGCTACCGCACTGCGTAACTTCATCAACGCCATCGGTTACACCAAGGTCGAGGGCATGATTGATGTAGGTCTGCTTGAGCACACCATCCGTGAGGAACTCAAAGAGACCGCTCCCCGCATGCTCGCTATCTTCAATCCCGTCAAGTTGGTGATTACCAATTATGAGGCTATAGGCGAGGTGCTGACCGCCGAGAATATTGACGGCAAGCCGGAACTCGATACTCGTGAGATACCGTTCGGTAAGGAACTCTATATCGAGCGTGGTGACTTCCAAGAAGAGGGCGATAAGAACTTCTTCCGCCTCAGTCCCATGGGACGTGAGGTGCGTTTGAAGGGTGCTTATATTATCCAAGCCACCGGTTGCGAGAAGGATGCCGATGGCAATATAACGACCGTCTATGCCACCTACGACCCCGAATCCAAGTCGGGTACGGAGGGCGGTAATCGCAAGACGAAAGCCACCATTAACTGGGTGGAGTGCAGTTCGTGTATTGATGTGGAGGCGCGTCTGTATGACCGTCTGTTTGCGTGCGAGAACCCCGCTGCCGAGGAAGGTGATTTCCGTGACTTACTCAATCCGAATAGTCTGCAAGTGGTTACTTGCAAGGCGGAGAGTGCGCTTCGCAAGGAAATGCAACCGCTGCCCATGGACGGTGGCGTACCCGAGCAGCACCACTATCAGTTGCTTAAGAATGGTTTCTTTGTAGTGGATCAAGACACCACGGCGGACAAGCTCGTGCTCAACCGCACCGCCAGTTTGAAGGATAACTGGCAGAAGTAAATGCACTTTTCTGCAAAAATCACTCCTCTATCGGTTTGGCATAGGCTGTCACAATCTTGCCCACTAACGGGTGACGGACGATGTCCTTCTGATTGAACTCCACAATCGCGATACCTTTGATATCGTTCAAACGCTCAATGGCATCCTTCAGCCCCGACCGCTGCGAGGCGGGCAGGTCTATTTGCGTGAGGTCACCCGTAACAATCATCTTTCCATGCACACCCAACCGAGTGAGGAACATCTTGAGTTGCGGGATGGTGGTGTTCTGCGCCTCATCCAAGATGACGATAGCATCCGCAAGCGTGCGTCCGCGCATGAAAGCCAAAGGTGCTATTTGAATGATTCCTTTCTCCATGAGCTCCGCCAACTTAACCCCCGGAATCATATCCTGCAAAGCATCATAGAGCGGCTGCAAGTAGGGGTCAATCTTCTCCTTCATATCGCCCGGCAGGAACCCCAACTTCTCACCTGCCTCCACGGCGGGGCGAGAGAGAATAATCCGCCTTACCTCTTTATTTTTCAAAGCACGTACCGCAAGGGCAATGGCCGTATAGGTCTTACCGCTGCCTGCCGGACCGATAGCAAAGAGCAAGTCATTGTTCTCATACTCCTCAACTAATCGCTGCTGGTTCGCCGAACGCGCCACGATAGCACGACCGTTGACCCCATGCAGGATGAGGTTATCGTCCAATGCCTCGGAGGGTTGTTCGCCGTGAATGAGCATAAGGATGCGGTTCTCATCCAGCACGTTATGCTGCAAGCAGAAAGCCTCGCATAGGCGCAGGTTATGTTCAAAGCGGGCGATGGCTTTTTCGCTACCGGTTACTTTGACTTGTGTCCCGCGGGCGATGACGCGCACCTCAGGGTGCTGATCCTTGAGGGTGGACATGTTGCGGTTATTGACACCATAAAAAGTAGCGGTGTCCAGGTTCGAGTTCAGTTCGATAATTGAGTCCATGTAGGTATTTGTTTTTCAAAGTCTATTTCGGAAGCAATGCGGACAACAAGAGAGGTGGGGCCGTTATGCAAAATGAGATACGGCACGTTCAGTTGGCGGTTATACACCACCGCTTGGTCGAGCGTTTTTTGGGTCAAGGGAACCGTTTCGGCCTTAAACTCCAAAATCATCAGCGGTTGCAATGCCTCACCATACACAACGGCATCCGCCCGTTTGCCTCCGAGGAACACCTCCACCGCTATCTTCTCTTTGGGGTAGCCGTAGTCCGTAACCAGGCGCATAAGGAAGTTCTGCCTCACCCACTCCTCGGGCGTGAGGCGAACGAAACGTCTCCGCCATTCGCAGAAGACATATTCCTTATTGTCTATTATTCGCGTTTTCATTGGTTGAACGGGTTTAACGGGTAGAGCACCCTACTCCCCTACTCCCCTACTCCTCTACTCCCAACACATCATAGCCGCGGCCGTCACGCACGATGACAAAGCGTCCGTCCTTAATCAACTTTACCTGTTGCCTGTTGCCTGTCGCCTGTAGCCTAAGATCCGTCGGTCCAACCGACTGTGCCACTATCCATAGTTGCAGTTCGTCGTGGTCTATCATCACTATAGCGTCAAACGGGCGATCCTCATCCACCTCTATCCCCGTATTAAACTTATCCACAATGGAGGGTACAGGCTGAGAGGCGGATAGGCTGA
>JAZRWG010000034.1:0-5775 GCA_045599545.1 Paludibacteraceae bacterium
TTATCAATGTTCGGCAATTCACCGAACTTGAATAAAAATCAAGGGCTAAAAGAACACTATTTCAAAGATCTCTTGCTATACGGACTTAAAGCTACCGCCTAGCACTATATATAAAGTCAAATTTTTAACGAACTATTGATATAAACAAATTAAAAAAATAAAAGTATAATGGAAACTAATACTTATCGTGAGAT
Source organism: Paludibacteraceae bacterium (assembly GCA_045599545.1). Lineage (GTDB taxonomy): Bacteria > Bacteroidota > Bacteroidia > Bacteroidales > Paludibacteraceae > Colicola. The sequence continues at coordinate 195 of JAZRWG010000034.1, forward strand.
TCTTCAGCAGCCTAAAATGTGGTTGCAAGAGTATGAAAACTTGGTTAAACAGAAAGACCAAATAGTAACTTTCCTTCGCCAGTATTTAACAGCAGAGACGGATGTGGTTTTAACAGGTGCGGGTACTTCGGCTTTCATTGGGGATGCCCTTTGTCCGGTGCTACGCAAGCAGGGCTGGAATCGTTGCCGCGCGGTGGCCACTACGGATCTGGTGACACATATGTCTTCCTACCTTTCTCAATCAACTCCGCTGCTCCTTATTTCGTTTGCGCGCTCGGGTAACAGCCCCGAAAGTGTAGCGGTAGTGAATAAGGCGAACGATTATTGCGATCAAGTAGCGCATATTTTCATCACTTGCAACGAGAAGGGCGAGTTGGCCTTGCGTGGCAATGAAAAGAATACCTGCCTTATCCTATTGCCTAAAGAGACGAATGACTTGAGTTTGGCGATGACGAGCAGTTTCTCTACCATGCTCTTTGCCGGTTGTGCGCTGGCTAAGATGGAAACGATTGAGCAGGAGGCTGCGGCAGTGAAAGCTACGGCGGAGAATGCGCAATATATTTTAGACAATTGTCAAGACACCATCAAGGCTATTGCCGGTTCTGATTTCAGTCGCGGTATCTTCTTGGGAAGCGGCGAGTTGAAGGGTGTGGCTGAGGAGTGCCATTTGAAGTTACAAGAGCTTACCGATGGTGCAATCGTTTGTAAGTTCGATAGTTTCCTTGGCTTCCGTCACGGACCGAAGGCGGTGGTAAAGCCGGATTCGCTGGTGGTTTACCTAACCACGGACGATGAGAATGTACAGATTTACGAACGCGACCTGATTCGTCAAGTGGCGGGCAATAATCCGCAAACCAAGCAGATCATTGTAGCGAACGGCAAACCGGTGAATGTAGATGTTAATCCTACGGCTCAGATTGTTATGCCCAACGGCAGCAAGGCTACGGGTATCTACGGATTGATTCCGTACGTATTGGTGGGGCAGTTGTTAGGATTTAATGCCAGTCTGGCTCACGGGCTGTGTCCCGACACGCCGAGCGTTAGCGGTAACATCAGCCGTGTAGTGGAAGGCGTTATTATCTATTAGTTTAAAGTGTAAAGTTTAAAGTTTTAAGTGATATGAAAAAGACAGAGCATATTTTAGAAGTAATGGAGCAGCGCAAGGCAGCTACCGGAGTTCCGATGACGTTGTTTGCGGCTTGCCCCAACTCGTTAAGTGTTATCAAGGCATCCTTCCGCGCTGCCAAGCGCAATAACTCGCCCATCTATTTCGCTACCACCCTCAATCAGGTGGATAACGACGGTGGTTACACGGGTATGACGCAGGCGCAATTCACTAAGATTTTAGCGCGCGAAGCGGCTGCCGTGAATTATACGGGTCCGTATGTAGTGGCGATTGACCATGGTGGACCTTGGTTGAAAGACAAGCAAACATTAGAGAAATACACGCTTGAGCAAGCCATGGACGGCGTGAAGAAGAGTTATGAAGCAGCTATCTTGGCCGGTTATGACCTCATTCACGTAGATCCTACGGTGGATATCACGCTTCCTAAGGGCGAGATTATCAATATTCACGTAGTGGCAAAGCGCACGGTAGAGCTTATCAAGCACGCCGAGGACTTCCGTAAGGCAAATAATATTGCCCCCATCAGTTACGAGGTCGGAACGGAAGAAGTGCACGGCGGTTTGGCAGATGAGAAGACGTTTGACACGTTCCTAAGCGATTTGAAGTCGGGTCTGGCGGCTGCCGGAATTCCTGAGATTTGGCCTATCTTCATTGTAGGTAAAGTGGGTACCGACTTACACACCACGCTGTTTGATGCCGAGGTGGCTCGTAACCTCACGGCGAAGGTTCGTCCTTATGGTTCGTATATCAAGGGTCACTACAGTGACGATGTAGATAATCCGCAAGACTATCCCGCCTCGGGTATGGGTGCGGCGAACGTTGGTCCGGAGTTCACGATGTGTGAGTACGACGGTCTGATGGAGCTCGAAGCTAAAGAGGCGGAATTGTTTGAAGAGGGTAAGATTGCCCAAAAGAGCGGCATGTCGGATGCCTTATGGAAAGCCGTTTATGAGTCGGGTCGTTGGAAGAAATGGTTGAAGGGTGAAGAGGTTGGTAAAGACCTGAGCGAATGTAGCAAGGAGCGTCAGATTTGGCTCGTGAAGACGGGTTGCCGTTATATCTGGCAGAATCCGGAGGTGCTTGTGGCTCGTCAGAATCTGTATGATAACCTCGGTCGCTTTGGTATTGATGCCGAAGGTGTTGTGCTTATGCGTATTGAGCATAATATGGATAAGTATTATAATGCATTTAATATTGTTAACCTCAACGACTATTTAAAGTAATATGAAGCAGTTTGATGTAGTGGCTCTGGGTGAGCTTAACGTGGACCTCATTCTCAATCGCATTGATGGGGCACCGGAGGTAGGCAAGGAGAAATTCTGCCAAGATATGATCCTAACCTTAGGTTCGAGTACGGCTATCTTTGCCGCTAATGCCGCTTCGCTGGGCACGAAAGTGGCCTTCTGCGGTATGATTGGCAACGATAGTTTTGGTGATTTAGTAGAAAAATCGCTTAAAGCTAAGAATGTAGATACTCGCTATCTGGTTCACCAAGACCGTTTCGCCACGGGTGCTACTATCTGCTTGAATTACAACGAGGACCGCGCCAACGTAACCTACCAGGGTGCGATGGATCACATGCGCTTGAGCGATATCAATAAGGAACTATTCCAAAATACCAAGCATATTCACATCTCGTCCATCTTCATGCAGACGGGGTTGCGCGAAGACTTGTTGGATATCCTTTTGTTGGCAAAGGAGAACGGGGTAACCGTTAGTTTGGATACCCAATGGGATCCGGCGGAGAAATGGCAATTGGATTATACGAAGGTGCTGCCGCTCATTGACTTGTTCTTGCCCAACGAGAAAGAGTTGATGTGCCTCACGGGTTCGAAGAAAATTGAGGAAGCTATCAATAAGATTGCTCCTTATGTGAATAATGCCGTTATTAAATGCGGCAACCAAGGTTCGTTGCTTATGAAGAAAGACGGCACCTTGACGCTGCTCAAACCCTACCTCAATACGAACGTGGTGGATGCCATCGGTGCGGGCGACAGCTTCAATGCCGGTTTCATCTCCCGCTTTGTGCAAGGGGACGATTTGGATACGTGCCAAAAGTACGGCAATATGACGGGGGCTGTGAATACCACCGCGGCCGGCGGAACGGGTGCTTTCACTTTGCGCGAAGAAGTAGAGGCCAAGGGCCGTATGTTAGGATGGGAGTGACGTTTGATAGTTTAAAGTTTAAAGTTTAAAGAAGCCGACTAGTTGATAAGTTGAAAGTTATGAAGAAATTTATCGTTTTATTAATAGGTGCAATTGCTCTGATGGGGTGCCAAAAGGCACAGACCGATCATCCGGAAAAGCAGATTCTGCTCAAGGACTTTGCGCCGGTGAATGTAAATAACATTCCGGTAACGGTTGTAGAGAAAGCCAAATATCCGGTGATTGACATGCACTCGCACGATTATGCTACGAGTAAGGAAGAAATCGACGAATGGGTACGCACGATGGACGCTTGCGGTATTATCCGCTCCACCGTTCACCACTGCAACTGGATTGGCGATCCGTTCGAGACATGGCTCGAGAAATACGGCGACCATCGTGACCGCTTTATGTTCTGGTGCTGCTTTGATTACTCGCATTACGGACAAGAGGACTTTGCCGAACACGCTTGTGCGCAGTTGGAGCATTATCGCGCTTTAGGTGCTGTGGGCGTTGGTGAGTTAGGCGATAAGGGTGTGGGCGATACCTATGCTCGTCCCGTTCCGGGCGATGGCATTCATATTGATGATCCCGCTTTGAAACCCTTACTCGCAAAAGCGGCAGAATTGAAAATGCCCGTTTCTATCCATATAGCAGAGCCTTATTGGATGTACTTGCCGATTGATAACACGAACGATGGTTTGATTAACGGCGCTACGTGGCATGTGGACACCACGGTTCCGGGTTGCTACGATTATGACGAACTCATGGAGCACTTTGAGAACGCTGTTCGCGAGAACCCGAATACGATTTTTATCGCGTGCCACTATCTCAATATGAACCAAGACCTGCCGCGTTTGGGAGCCTTGTTGGATAAGTATCCTAACTTGTATATAGATATTTCGGGTCGCTGCGGAGAGGCTGCTCAGACGCCTCGCGCGACGCGCGCGTTCCTTATTAAATATCAAGATAGAGCCATGTTTGGTACCGATAACGGCATGGCGGCGGATATGTACCGCACGGTATTCCGTATTTTGGAGACCGAGGATGAGCATTTCTATATACCCGATTTTGGATACCATTGGTATTATAGTGCTTTCTATCTGCCCGACGAGGTACTTGAGAAAATCTATTACAAGAACGCTACTCGTCTCTTAACAGAGTATCGTTAAACCCGTTAAACCCGTCAAACCTGTTAAACCCGATAAACTAAAAGCATATGAAAAACAAACTTTGGCTTGTATTTATCCTCATTACAGTATGTACGTGGGGTGTGTGGGGAGCATTCTCCGGTTATCAAATTAGCAATGGTATTCCTGATACCATCGTTTATATCGCGTGGGCATTGTCCATGATTCCGTGTGCGATTGTAGCTCTTATCATCAATAAGGGTAAAGTTCAGCACGATTGGAAGTCAATAGGCTTAGGTTTAGCCGTTGGACTTCTTGGTGCCGGTGGGCAGTTGGTGCTCTTCAAGGCCCTCACGCAAGGTCCGAGTTATATCATCTATCCTTTTATTTCGATGTCTCCGGTGATTGTTATCACTTTGGCCGCTATCTTCCTCAAAGAGCGTGCCTCCAAGTGGCAGATTGCCGGTATCATCGTTGCCCTTGCTGCGATATTGCTTCTATCGTTAGAGAGCAATAATGATAATAGTCCCGTGAGCGGCTGGCTGTGGATGGTGCTCGCCATTCTTGTACTGTTGGCTTGGGGTATCCAAGGATTCTTCATGAAGTTTGCCAATAACTCCATGGACGCGGAGTCTATCTTCGTTTGGATGGCCGTTTGGGGATTGGTACTCATTCCGGTGGCCTATTTTATGGATGGTTCTGCCGCTGCTTTCTTTGCGCAAGAGGGTAGTGTGGTAACGACCCAATTCTGGTCTTCCTTCGGTATTCAGATTTTGAACTCGATTGGTGCTTTGACGCTTGTTTATGCTTACCGTTATGGTAAGGCGGTGGTGGTCAGTCCGATGGAGGGACTAAGTCCGATGGTGACGGTTCTGCTCAGTTTGATTATCCTTTCGGTTATCCCGAATCCGATACAGATCGCCGGCCTTGTTTGTGCCGCCTTCGCCATGTACGCACTTAGTAAGTGAGAAAACTATAGCACCTATAGCACCTATAGCGACTATAGCAACTATAGCACCTATAAAAAAACTAGAAATACAACGAACTATATTAAAAACATAACAATAGATAATAAAAATTAGGGTTTGGTAGAGATAAACCCGTCAACATAGTCAACATCCTTTTTAACGACAGCGAAAGCTTGACGAATAAGTTTGTTAGCGACGGCAATCATGATGAG
>JAZRWG010000035.1:0-19172 GCA_045599545.1 Paludibacteraceae bacterium
CGTAGAAGAACTATTCAAATCGCACGATTTTACGGTTTTGATGTCCAATGAGAATATCCACTGGATAGTGGCAGACGCTAAAAATGATTGGCGTATTCTTGAGTATTGGAACCGCTATAATAAGGAGACTGATACTTGGAAGGATACCTTGTATATCTACGATGAGTGGAGTCGTATAGAGGAAACGCATACCGCAGGTATTCCTGTGGCGTATGAACGTTTCAGCATTGAGAACTACTACGTTAATAGAGAAGCATGCCTAACCTATGGCGCAGATGTGTGGCAATACGGCTTCAGCAACAAGACCCGCGTTCAAAATATGATGTCGCACTATCAACCGACGATGACCGAGGAAGCTGCCTTGGAATGCTTGCAATTTGGTAATTTCGGAATGGAACTGCCGTGGCAACTCACTGACTGGTCGTGCGTCTATAATCCGAGAAAAGGAACTGTGATTTTCAACATGCGTGACGATTTGTCGGAGGTATATTCGATTGACATCAAAAAGGAATTAGCTAACTAAGAATACACTAACTGGTCGCGAGAAATTCATTTGACAAGTTAATGGTCTAACCGCGCAACCGCTTCGAGAGAGGCGGTTGTTTTTGTACCCAAAAGCGTGTCTTTTCTTCATTGCTACGCAACAAAGCCAAAGACAGCTGCATCGAGTTGCTCAAGTAAACTTGGACTCGATTTGCGTGTCTTTTCCCGACCCCAAAAATCTCCGTATCTTTGCACCGGTGTTTAGAACACACCAATAAATTTGCAAAGATATGGTGATTTCTCTTTCATCCCTACACGTCGTCCCCCAAAAAAACGCAAGTTCTCTTGTTGGAATTGCACCCCAACACGCACTCCAATGAGCGACAGTAGCGACAGTAGTTTCTATATATACATACGCGCGGGTAGGGGTTATATATTTACTGTCGCTACTGTCGCTGAATTTAGGACGATGTCTACCTTATTTAGGAAAAACCAAGGTGCCGAGGTGCCGAGGGTGACGAGACTTTTATATCCCCACCCGCGCGTATGTGTATATAAGAAAACATCGGCACCCTCGTCACCTCGGCACCCCAAAAAACGCAAAAAGCTGCGCGAAATAGCGCACTGCATCCGCCGTATCTGTTAACGTAGCATCAACGTAGCATCATAGGCCCTACGTGGGCTAGAAATAGGCTGCATAGAGGCAAAAAAATAGTCGACACTCTCTCGACAGTCTCTCGATACTCTCTTGACAGTCTCGCTCCTCTATCGCACTGTCTCCACCGTATCTGTACCCGTAGCACCCCCGTAGCATCATAGGACCTACGTGGCTCCTACAAATCCTCTACAAACCCCCGCCATCAGCGTGTCTGCTCCCGTATCTCGCGAAATGTATCACGGGTATGTTTTAGAAGCAAAATGCGTACTTTGAGGGTATGTTTTAAAAGAAAAATGCGTACTTTTCGGGTATGTTTTAGAAGAAAATGGCAAAAATATTTGCATAATTCAAAAAAAAACAGTAACTTTGCACCCGATTTCAAAATAGCGTACTTATGTATAATAGGGATTTATTATCTGATTTACGAAATTGGAAACACAAAACATCACGAAAACCGCTTGTTTTACGTGGTGCTCGGCAAGTCGGCAAAACCACTTTGGTGGATGAATTTAGCCACGAATTCGATTATTATATCAAGTTAAACTTGGAAAAAAAGTCGGATAGAGATATTTTTGAACATACAGACAATGTAAAGGAGATAATTCAATATCTCTATGTACGAGAAAATATAGCACTCCAAGAAACGCAGTCGGTACTATTGTTTATTGATGAAATTCAAGAATCATATTCTGCGGTTTCACTATTACGCTATTTCTACGAAGATACGCCTGATTTGTATGTGATTGCTGCAGGTTCTCGTTTGCAAAAACTCTTGAAACATGAACAGAATGACCAACAATTAGTTAAGCGTAGTTTTCCGGTGGGGCGCGTTGAATATCTAAATTTAAGACCTTTCTCCTTCCTTGAATATCTATCCGCTGCAGGTAAACAAACTTGGCGTGAACAAATAGAAAATCTCACGGTAAGTGAGTTTTTGCATGTTGATTTACAAAAAGAATTTAATACATACGCATTGATAGGAGGAATGCCCGAAGTGGTAAGTCATTACTTAACACACCATGATCTTGTATCATTAGTACCCATCTATAAATCGCTGATTACAGGATACACAGAGGATGCAGAAAACTATGCAAGGAATGAAACACAGACACGTGTAATTCGTCATATATTGAATACAGGTTGGCATGAAGGAGGAAATATAATAAAGTTTGCCAATTTTGGTAATAGTACATACTCCTCAACACAAATTCACGAAGCCATGGACGTGTTATCTAAGGCGTTTGTCATGCAATTGGCTTATCCTATTACGTCTTCTCAATTGCCTGCTATTCCTAGCCGCCGGCGATCACCAAAACTGATTTGGATGGATAATGGATTAGTGAATCACAAAGTGGGACTTACACAAGAATATCTGCAAAATAAGAACCTATTAGACACATGGAGAGGTCGTGCTGCAGAACATATTGTAGCACAAGAGTTACAAGTTCTATTAGACAAACATATAGAAGATGAACTCTGTTTTTGGGTGAGAGATAAAAAGGGAGCAAATGCTGAGATTGACTTTATTTGGCAAAAAAATGGTCGCGTTTATCCAATCGAAGTAAAAAGTGGTCATAACTCTAAATTACAATCCCTACAGGTATTTGTAGATAACACAGATTTACCTGTAACTGCCATTCGTTTTTGGAACGAGCCATTCTCTATAAATGATTTGATAACACCCATTGGGCATAAACCTTATCGCCTTGTAAATATTCCTTTCTATTCCATTAGCATGTTAGAGAAGATTATTGACGGATAATTCTGCAATGGGAGATGGCCACCGACACCCCCTCGGTGAGAGAGGGAAAATGCAGCAAAATGGAGAAAAATGCGGTTAAAATGCATTTTTCTCTTTTTTTATTTGCATAATTCAGAGATTTTTTGTATCTTTGCAGCGGATTTTGGGAGTAGAGGAGTAGGGAGTAGAGGAGTAGGGTGTAGAGAAATAATAAACGAGAGACTAACTACATAAACTTAATAATAGCTATGATTGAAGAGAATCAAGACAGAATCCTCCCTGTAAAAATTGAGGAAGAGATGAAGTCGTCGTACATCGACTACTCGATGTCCGTCATCGTCAGCCGTGCGCTGCCCGACGTGCGCGACGGCTTCAAGCCCGTTCACCGTCGCGTTTTATTCGGAATGAACGAGTTAGGCAATACCTCCGACAAACCCACGAAGAAAAGTGCTCGTATTGTCGGTGAGGTGATGGGTAAATATCACCCACACGGTGATAGTAGTATCTACGGTACGCTCGTGCGTATGGCGCAGCCGTGGGCAATGCGTTACTGCCTGGTAGATGGTCAAGGTAACTTCGGCTCGGTGGATGGTGATAGTCCCGCTGCCATGCGTTACACCGAGGCACGCCTGAGCAAGCTCGCCGAGGAGATGCTTCGCGATATCGAGAAGGATACCGTTGACATGAACCTCAACTTCGATGACACGCTGCGCGAACCTGCCGTGCTGCCCTGCCGCTTCCCGAACCTGCTCGTGAACGGCGCTACGGGTATTGCCGTAGGTATGGCCACGAACATGCCGACCCATAACTTAGGCGAGGTGATCGATGGCTGCGTGGCTTATGTCAAGAACCAGATCGCTAAACAGCAGAACCCCGAGACCGAAGATATAACGGTAGCTGAGCTCATGGAGCACATCAAGGCTCCCGACTTCCCCACGGGCGGCACTATCTACGGTTATCAAGGCGTCAAAGATGCTTACGAGACCGGTAAGGGCCGCATCGTTATTCGTTCCAATGCCGATATCGAGGCAGAGGATAACGGTCGCGAACATATCGTGATTACCGAACTGCCCTACGGCGTTGTCAAAGCCGACTTGGTGAAGGACATTGCCGAACTGGTGGCTGATAAGAAGATTGAGGGTATATCCGATATCTCCGACCAATCGAAACGCGATATACGTATCATCGTTGAGATTAAGCGTGACGCGAATGCGCAGGTCGTTCTCAATAAGCTGTACAAATATACGGCACTGCAATCGAGCTTCAGCGTGAACAGCATTGCCCTCGTGAAGGGTCGTCCGATGCTCCTTAACCTCAAGGACCTCATTGCTAACTTCATCGAGCACCGCATGGATGTGATTACCCGTCGTACCCGCTTTGAACTCAAAAAAGCACAGGAGCGTGCGCATATCTTAGAGGGTTTGATTATCGCCGTAGATAATATCGACGAGGTGGTTAAGATCATCCGTGCTTCTCGCACCCCGCAAGACGCGCAAACGAACTTAGAGAAACGCTTTGATTTGGATAACCTGCAATCGAAAGCCATCGTGGATATGCGTCTGAGCCAACTGACGGGACTGAGAATAGACGAGTTGAAGAACGAGTATGCCGAGATAGAGAAACTCATTGCTCACCTCAACGAACTGCTTGCCAGCGAGGTGCTGCGCTTCGAACTCATCAACGAAGAGTTGATTGAGATTAAGGACAAGTATGCGGACGAGCGTCGCACGCAGATCGTTAAGATGGCGACTGAGTTCAATCCCGAAGATATGTACGCCGATGACGATATGGTGATCACCATTTCTCACCTTGGCTATGTTAAACGCACACCGCTCGCCGACTTCCGTCAGCAAGGTCGTGGCGGTATAGGCAGTAAGGCTTCGTCCAGTCGTGATGAGGACTTTATCGAATATGTTCACCAAGCCTCCATGCACTCCACGATGATGTTCTTCACGGAGCGTGGTCGTCTGTACTGGATTAAGGTTTATGACCTGCCGGAGGGCAACCGTCAATCGAAAGGCCGTGCTATCCAGAACATCATCAACCTCGACAAGGGTGACCGCGTTCGCACGTTCATCAATGTGAAGGGCCTCAATGACGCCGAATATGTCAATAACCACTACCTCATCTTTGCCACCAAGAATGGTCTGATGAAGAAGACCACGCTGGAGGCCTACTCGCGTCCACGCGCTAACGGTATCAATGCCGTGGGTCTGCGCGAAGGCGACGAGCTGATTGGCGTTACACTGACCGATGGTCAGAGCGAGATGCTGATTGCTTCCTACAACGGTAAGGTCGTTCGTTTCAACGAGGCCGGCGTTCGTCCGATGGGTCGTAACGCAACCGGTGTGAAGGCTATCACGTTGGACGAAGATGACCAAGATCGTGCGATTGGCATGATTTGTGTAGAGAAGAATTCAGACAAGACGGTTCTCGTTATTTCCGACAAGGGCTTTGGTAAGCGTACCCGCCTGGATGACGAGGACGGCGAACCCGTTTATCGTATCACGCACCGTGGCGGTAAGGGTGTTAAGACCATGAACTTGACCGATAAGACGGGTCAACTGGTAGGCTTGCACGCTGTCACGGACGAGGAAGACCTCATGCTCATCACCAAGTCCGGTACTGCCATTCGAATGGATATATCGTCGATTCGCGTTATGGGTCGTGCTACCCAAGGCGTCAAACTCATTGAACTCCAAAAACGTAACGACACCCTTATGTTCGGGTGCATCGTTCCGAAGGAAGAAGCGGAAAGTGATGAGAGTGGAGAGATAGTTGAAAGTTTATAGTTTAAAGTTTAAAGAAGTTTATAAGTTAAATAGTTTAAAGTATTTAAGTTTTTTTATTATGAAAAAGACACTAATTTTGGCAGCTGTAGTGCTCATGAGCACTTGCTGCTTTGCCCAAAAAGCAAATGTAAAGAAAGCAAAGAGTTATCTCCAAGCTGAGACTCCCGATTACACCGCTGCGCGTCAAGTTATTGAGGAGGCACTTGTTAATCCTGAAACGGCCGGGTTAGCTGATACGTGGTATCAAGCCGGTTTGATTGGTTTTACCCAGAATGAGAAACTCAATATTGAGGTAATGATGGGTCAACAAGTGGACGATTATGCGAAAGGAAAAGCCATTACGGAGAGTTACGACTACTTCGTTAAGGCGGACGAACTGGCTTCGGCAACCGTTCTGGATAAGAAGGGTAAAGAGGTTATGGCTGACGCTAAAACGCACAAAGCTCTCATTACTAAGATGATGAACTATTATGAAACACAAGATTTCATTAAGTATGGTATTTTCTTGAACGACCAAAGGGATTATGCTGAAGCATATAAGGCTTTTATGCGCCACCTTACTATTCAAGAGTTGCCTATGATGCAAGACGCGAAACTGCAAGAGAAAATGCCGAAGGATACCATTTATGAGCAGTACCTCTACTATGCTGCCATCTTTGCTATCCAAGCCGAAATGCACCCGGAGGCAATCGCTATTTTAGAGACAATGAAGGACGGCGAATATGAGGCTACGGTAGTAAACCAATTCCTCTATCAAGAGTATCAGGCATTGAATGATACCGTGAACTTTGTCCGCGTACTGCAAGATGCTGTTAAGCGTTTCCCCAAGGAGCCTTGGTTCTTGCAGAACTTGATTAACTTCTACATCTTCTCCGATCAAACGGAACAAGCATTGGTTTATCTTTCGGAAGCCATTGAGCGCGAACCCGATGTGGCTCAATATCCGTTAATTAAGGGTAATATCTTGGCCAATGAAGCTCGTTGGGACGAGGCTTTCGCTGAATATGAGAAAGCGCTTGCAGCGGATCCTGCAACGGCAGATGCCAAAGCCGGTCAAGGTCGTGTTTATTACAACCAAGCCGTTAAGATGAACGAGGATGCTGCTTATATCTCTGACGCAAAGGAGTACAAGAAGGCACTCAATGAGATGAACGCGATGTTCAAGAAGTCTTTGCCTTTCTTCGAAGAGGCTCATAAGATGGCTCCCGATAACCGTGACTATATGATTACCCTCCGTACCCTCTACTATCGTTTTGAGATGAACAAGGAGTACGAGGCTATCTCCGCTGAATTGGATAAATAATGGGGCGAATATTAGCCATTGATTACGGTAAGAAAAGAACAGGATTAGCCGTTACGGACCCGCTCCGTATAACGGCTAATCCGTTGTTAACTATTTCAACTGCGGAACTGATTGAATGGCTTCGCGCGTATATTAATAAGGAAGGAGTCGATAGGGTAGTGATAGGCCATCCCACCCAACTCAACGGACAAGAGTCGGAGTCAATGCTGTATATCCGTCCCTTTATTGCTCTTTTTGAAAAAACGTTTCCCGATATTCCTCTTGTTTCTTTCGATGAGCGATTCACATCCACGCTGGCACATCGCGCCATGATTGACGGAGGAATGTCCAAGAAACAACGGCAAGACAAAGCCGTGGTGGATAAGATTGCGGCATGCATCATCCTCGAAGACTACCTAAGCACTATCAACTAAATCACCAATCACCAATCACAAATCACCAATGATTTTACAAATCTATTTATATGGGCAACCTGTGTTGCGAAAGCCCACCGAAGAGGTAACGAAAGAGAACACTCCCGACCTTCGCACCCTGCTTGCCGATATGCAAGAAACGCTCACCGTGGCCGAAGGTTGCGGATTGGCGGCACCTCAAGTAGGAAGACCAATCAGTCTTTTTATTGTGGATGGATCGGAACTGAAAGACGATTATCCCGATTGTGTGGACTTCAAACAAGTCTTTATCAATCCCGAGATTGTGGCTCAGAGTGAAGAAACGATTTCCTACTCGGAAGGGTGCCTGTCTCTGCCCGGCATCAGCGAGAACGTAGTGCGTCCGCGCACCATCACGGTTCGTTATCAAGATACCGATTTCAACTGGCACGAGGATACGTTTACCGACTTTAAGGCACGAATCATTCTTCACGAGTTTGACCACCTGGAAGGACACGTGTTCACCGACCGTATCTCGCCCATCCGTAAACAGTTTGTGCGTAATAAACTAATGAACATCGTCAAGGGCAAAACCGTTGCCCGCTACCGCTATAAACGTAACTAGTTTAAAGTTTAAAGAAGCCGTCTAGTGTATAAGTTGAGAGTGGCATGAGTATATTAACTATTATATTATTCAGCATCGGACTGGCAATGGACTGCTTTGCCGTCAGTATATCCAAAGGACTGGCGGTGGATATACACGAGGTGTTTGCCAAGCGGCAGCACCCTTGGCTCATGGCTCTCCTCTTTGGCCTCTTTCAAGGTGGCATGCCGCTCATAGGGTACTATGCCGGAACGATCTTTAGAGACTTCTTTAGTCGCTATGCGGGTATTATTGCTCTCCTCCTTTTAGGCTATATTGGAGGAAAAATGATCTGGGAAGGATGTCATAAGAGAGTAGAGGAGGAGAGGAGTAGAGGAGTAGGGGGCTCTACGGATTTTTCGTTGAAAACGCTACTTATTTTGGCGGTAGCCACGAGCATAGATGCCCTCGCAACGGGAGTGATCTTTATTCCTTGTCCCGAGCGATTATGGCTGGGTATCAGTGTTATCGCTTTAGGCTCTTTCCTTTTTTCCATTGCCGGTTACCTTATCGGCGTGTTTGTGGGCAGTAAGTTCAAAGTCAATGCCGAATTGATAGGAGGTATTATCCTCATCGGCATTGGACTCAAAATATTCATAGAAGGCTTATGTTCCTAATTCAAAATACATTGGTTTCCCTCGATGTACTCGAGAAGGAGTTCTGCTGCAACCTGGACGTCTGTCATGGTTGCTGTTGTGTTGAGGGAGATGCGGGTGCGCCCCTCTCTGACGAGGAGGAGCAACAACTGACAGCCGCCTTGCCCTTGCTACGAAAGGATATGACCAAAGCGGCGCAAGCGGTGGTGGACGAACAAGGAGTGGCGTATCTCGACCCAAGCGGAGAGAAAGTAACCTCTATCGTCAACAACAAGGATTGTGTCTTTGCCCGAACGGATAAGTCCGGCTGGTGCTATTGTATTATCGAAAAAGCCTACAAGGCGGGAAAGATACCCTTTAATAAACCGATCTCATGTCACCTGTATCCCATTCGTTTAACGAAACTAAGCAATGGTTTAACGGGGGTGGAGTACCATCGCTGGGATGTGTGCCATTGTGCGCGCCTATTAGGAAAGAAACTACATATACCTATCTACCAATTCCTAAAGGAACCCCTCATTCGGCGGTTTGGTGAGGATTGGTATAATGAACTTGATTTAACCGCCACCGAGTGGCACAAACAATGCAGTGTGAGATAATTACCATAGGCGATGAGTTACTCATTGGCCAAGTGGTGGACACCAATTCGGCTTGGATGGCCACCGAACTCAATGCTTGCGGCATTGAAGTCAAACAAATAACCTCCGTTCACGACGATGCTCAACACATCGTCACCGCCCTTAACGAGGCTTTTCATCGGGCAGACATCGTTCTCACTACCGGTGGACTCGGGCCTACGAAGGACGATATAACCAAGCACGTGCTGTGCGATTATTTTCACACCGAACTCATAGAGGACGAAACGGTAAAAACGCATATTCACGAACTATACAAGGATCGCCCGCAGATTCTCAATAGACTGACGGCTACCCAATGGCTGGTGCCTAAAGCGGCAACGATTCTGCCTAATCGTGTCGGTTCGGCTCCGATTATGGTTTTCCAAAAGGACAATAACATCCTCGTTTCCATGCCCGGTGTGCCCTACGAAATGAAGATCGCCATGACCGAACAGGTCTTGCCGTGGATTAGGAGTAGAGGTGTAGGGGGTAGAGGAGTAGGGGTTATTGTTCATAAAACAGCTCTCGTTTATGGGGTGCCCGAATCGACCTTGGCTATTCGGTTAGAGGAGTGGGAGAATAACCTTCCCGCGGACCTCCACCTCGCCTATCTACCGAAAGATGGCATCGTGCGTTTGCGTTTAAGCCAATATGGGAAAGTGGAAAGTGAGAGTGGAGAGTGTATAGAGAAGGAGTTTGCCAAACTTGTGGAACTGCTCGGTGACGATTGTATTGCCACGGAGGATAAGCCATTGGAGACCCTGTTAGGTGATTTGCTCAAACAGCAGCATGCTACCATTGCCACGGCGGAGAGTTGTACGGGAGGCAAACTGGCGGCGTTACTCAACAAACAGCCCGGTTCGTCGGCTTTCTATTGGGGCAGTGTGGTGGCGTATGATAATTCGGTAAAGCATAATGTGTTGGGAGTGAGTCAAGAAGATTTGGATACTTATGGTGCCGTCAGTGAACCGGTGGTAAAACAAATGGCCGAAGGTGTGCGTAAGTTACTAAAGACGGATTATGCGATTGCCACTTCGGGCATTGCCGGACCGGACGGCGGAACGGCAGAAAAACCGGTCGGAACGGTTTGGATTGCATGGGCTACTCCCACCCAAACTTGGGCCGAATGTTTCCAATTAGGTAAGCTAAGATCGCAGATAACGGACCGCGCATGCGTCACTTCGCTTACAAAATTGATAAAATATTTGCATATATCATAAATTTTTTGTACCTTTGCGCGATTTTTTATAAATACTTTATAAACAGTTATGTCTACAAAAAGTAAAGTGGCAACTTGGATTGCCGTCATTCTCGTTCTTGCGTTGGCAGGATTTGTCTATTTTAAGTGGTACTTTGTGTACAGCGAAGGCGTGAACGAGGGAGACATTAATTTCTTCCAAAAGGAAGGTTTTATCTTCAAAACGTATGAGGGTAAAATGATTCAAACGGGCTTTAATTCGAGGAATGCGAAAACCTCCATTCAGTCCAACGAGTTTAAGTTTTCTGTGGCAGACGCACACGTGGCGGAGCAAATCAACAACGGCTCGTCCCGTCAAGTGAAGTTGCACTGGCAGCGATATTTAGGTACATTGCCTTGGCGTGGTAATAGCCAGTATGTGGTGGATTCGGTTTATTTCTCCACTTCTACTCCGATTGCCTCAGACCCTATTGACGAACAATCTACTGATTTTCCCTTTGTAAACGAATGATAGAAACTCCTTTCATAAAAACGTTGGAGCGGTCGGTTATTCGTAACTGGTCTTCGGTGGCCTTTACGGACTATGGCACCTCTGTCTCCCTTAAGTACCAAGACGTAGCGCAGGAGATTGAGCGTATTCATATCCTGCTTCGTCAGTGCGGCATCTCGCAAACGGATAAAGTGGCTTTGATGGGTCGCAACAATAGTAATTGGGTAACGGCCTATCTTGGAATCATGACGTATGGTGCCATCGTGGTGCCTATTCTTCAGGATTTTAAGCCCAATGACACCATCCATATCCTCAACCACTCCGAATCGCAACTGTTCTTTGTTACGGACGCTTTGTACGAAACGATGGATATTGACCAGATGGAGCAAGTCAAGGCGGTGTTCTCGTTATCCACTTCCACGGTTTTGGCTCATAAGCCGGATCGTATCAATGTGGCCGACATTCAACCAGAGGTAATCACTCGTCTGTTTGATGCTCAGTTCCCCGGAGGTATAACGCCGGAAAAGATTCATTATAGTCAGAAATCGAACAACGATATAGCATCAATTAACTACACTTCCGGTACCACGGGCTTCAGCAAGGGTGTGGTTACGCGTCTTAATGCGTTGGCGGGGAATGTTAAATTCTGCTCCGAGAACCATGTCATTTATAAGCAGAGTCGTCAAGTTATCTTCCTTCCGTTGGCGCATGCTTTTGGTTGTGCGTTTGATTTCCTTACCACTTTCTGCGTGGGCGGACATGCTTACTTCTTAGGCAAGACGCCTTCGCCGCGTGTGCTGTTGCAAGCGTTTAAAGAAGTCAAACCGACGTGTATCTTTACCGTTCCGCTCATTTTGGAAAAGATTTACAAGAAGCAAATACTTCCCTTACTGAGCAAGGCTTCCGTGAACTGGGCACTGCGTATGCCCATTATTGATGATGTGCTGCTGAAGAAGGTGCGTCAGCAATTAGAGGATGCTTTTGGTGGTGAGTTTGACGAGGTGATTGTCGGAGGCGCACCGCTGAACCCCGATGTAGAGGAGTTCCTCAACCGCATCCATTTCCCGTACACGGTGGGCTATGGCATGACCGAGTGCGCTCCGCTTATTTCGTATAGTAAAGCCAAAGACTTTAAGCAAGGTTCTTGCGGTAAGGTGTTGGAAGGATTGATGGCCGTTAGAGTCGATCATCCCGATGAGGACGGAGTAGGGGAGTTGCAGGTTCGCGGCGAACACGTAATGCAATGCTACTATAAGAACCAGCAAGCCACGACTGAAGTGTTCACCGAGGACGGCTGGTTAAAAACGGGCGACTTAGGTTGCGTGGACGAGGATGGATATATCTTTATTAAGGGGCGTAATAAGACCATGCTGTTAGGTCCTAATGGTCAGAATATCTACCCCGAGGAGATTGAGTCCAAACTCAATAACATGCCTTACGTGATGGAATCGCTGGTACTCCAACAAGACAATAAGATTGTGGCTCTTGTATGCCCGGACTTTGAGACTACGGATGCCGCCCACCTGACGCAAGAGCAGTTGACCTTGGTCATGGAAGAGAATCGTAAAGAGGTTAATAGGTTATTGGCTTCCTATGAACAAATATCGGCCATTAAACTCTATCCTCACGAGTTTGAGAAGACGCCGAAGAAATCGATTAAACGCTTTTTATATACGCAATTTTGATATATGTTGACCTTAGAACAAGATAATCTAATTAAGATTTACGAGAACTCCTTTAAGGAGAACTGGGAATTGCCGGCCCTCTCGGATTATGGCACGCCGACCACGCTGACCTATGGTCAATTGGCGGAGCGTATTGCCATGCTTCACGAAGTGTTTAAGGCTTGTGGCATAAAGAAGGATGATAAGATTGCGCTCATGGGACGTAATAACTGCAACTGGGCGGCCACCTACATGGCGGCATTGACCTATGGGGCGATTATTGTTCCTATCTTGCAGGATTTTAAGCCCAATGATGCACTGCATATCATCAATCACTCGGACGCGCGCATGCTTTTCATTTCGGAGTTGATTTGGGAGGGATTGGATATTGATGAGATGGATCATGTAAAGGTAGTGTTCTCACTCAATGATTTTCATGTCCTCTCTTCTCGCCTTCATAAAGTAGACTTGTCCCTTGAGGCGATAGATGAGCTGATGAAGAAAGCTTATCCGAAGGGCTTTACCAAGAAATGCATTAAGTATGATAAGCGTTCCAATGCAGAGGTGGCTTCCATCAATTATACTTCCGGAACCACGGGCTTTAGTAAGGGTGTTGTAACCCCCTGCAATGCCTTAGCCGGTAATGTGTTGGAGTTTATTAAGACGGGCGGTTTGTTCAAAGGCTGTCGTCACGTAGCTTTCCTACCATTGGCTCACGCTTATGGTTGTGGCATTGATTTATTGGGTGTTCTCGCCAGTGGCGGTCATTCTTATCTGATTGGTCGAACGCCGGCCCCCAAGATTCTGTTGCAAGCCTTTGCAGAGGTTAAACCGACGGCTATCTTAACCGTTCCCCTTATCTTGGAGAAGATATATAAGAAGCAGATTGTACCTCAGATATCGAAGACACCCGTTCGTTGGGCGCTCAAAGTACCTTTCTTAGACGATGTCATTTTAGGAAAGATACGGCAACAACTCATTGATGCTTTGGGCGGTTGCTTCTGGCAAGTAATCATCGGCGGCGCGCCTCTGAATGCCGAAGTGGAGGAGTTCTTAACCCGTATTCATTTCCCCTTCTCGGTGGGTTATGGAATGACCGAGTGTGCTCCCCTTATTTCCTTTACCGCTTGGGACAAAGGGTATAAACCTCTTTCGTGTGGTAAGATCTTAGATGATATGGAAATCAAAGTGGTTGAGCCGGATGCCGAAGGAGTGGGCGAGTTATGGGTTCGTGGCGAACATGTGATGCTGGGCTACTATAAGAATGCGGCTGCTACGCGTGAGGTGATGACTAAGGACGGCTGGTTAAAGACGGGCGACTTAGGTTACATAGATGAAGACGGACTGATCTTTATTAAGGGGCGCAATAAGACCATGCTGTTAGGCCCCAATGGACAGAATATCTACCCCGAGGAGATTGAGGCAAAACTCAATAATATGCCTTATGTGATGGAGTCTATCGTTCTCCAATACGAGGACCGACTGATTGCTTTGGTTTGTCCGGATTATGAAACGGCAGGTTCGATGACAAACGCTGAGTTGGAGATAGCCATGGAAGAGAATCGTAAGAACCTCAACTCGGAGTTAGCCTCCTACGAGCAGATTGCCAAGATTAAACTCTATCCCCACGAGTTTGAGAAGACACCAAAGAAATCCATCAAGCGCTTCCTTTATACCGCCATGGCAAGTGATTAACACCAAACACTAACCACTAACCACAATGAACCTCTGTATTGATCAAGGAAACTCGAGAACGAAGATAGCTATCTTTGAAGGCGACCGCCTGATAAAGCATATCATCTATAAGTCCTTCACTTCTGCGGATGTGGAGCGTTTGTTCTCGTTGTATACGATTGACAACAGTATCATTGCGTCCGTGGCGAATATCGAACCTTCTGTGGTGAATGCACTCCATCGTCTATCGAAACGTTTTGTGCTCTTTGATCATACCACGCCTATTCCCATACAAAATCATTATGACACGCCCGCCACGTTAGGACAAGACCGCTTGGCGGCTGCCGTAGGGGCAACGAAGTTATATCCCAATGAGAACTTACTCATTGTCGATGTGGGTTCGGCTATTACTTACGATGTGGTGACAGAGAAGCATGAGTTTATGGGCGGAAACATCGCTCCCGGACTCAAGATGCGCTTTACCTCGCTCAAGCAGATGACCAAGAAACTGCCCTATGTGGAGGTCGAAGAGGAAGAGCTTATTCCGCTTTTTGGTAAGAACACGCATGATGCCATTGCTGCCGGAGTCATTCGTGGCACGATTTTTGAAGTTAAAGGATATATGCGTACTCTTTCGGATAGAGTGGCGCATTACGAAACCATTTTAACGGGTGGCAATTGTCCTTATATCGTTAAATATATTGAGTCCGCTCATGTCGAGAAACATCTTGTACTCATCGGGCTCAATGCTATATTAAATTATAATGAACGTGCGTAAATATATTGCTATAGTAACCCTTTTGCTGGCGGTTGTTGCCGCTTCTGCGCAGAATATGACCAAGTCGCCCTTCTCGCGTTACGCTTATGGTCTATTGGATGATAACGTGCCCAACACTTACCGTTCGATGGGCGGAGTAGGCTTAGGCATGCGGAGCAATAAGGTTATCTGTTCGGTGCAACCGGCATCTTATACGGCGTGCGACAGCATGACTTTTATGTTCGATGTGGCGGCTTCCGTAGGTTGGGATCGTTATGAGGATAATGCGGGTAAGCGCAATCGAGCTACCGGTAACTTGGAATACTTGACGCTTCAGTTCCCGATCTGGCGGCAACATATCGCTTTGGCAGCGGGCGTGCTTCCGTATTCGTCGGTAGGTTATGAGATAGTGAAAGCGGATACAACCTCTCTTCCGGACTACGATGCTATTTATTCCTATCTTGGTGAAGGTGGTATAGCGGATGTGTTCGTAGGACTGAGTTTTAATATCTGCGATTGGGTAGCTTTGGGTGCCAATATGTACTATATGTTCGGTGAGTCAACCAACGCGCGTTCGGTATCTTTTGCTCAAGCGGGACTGACCTCCGTCAGTCAGGTGTCCTATATGAAGGTCAACTCCTTCCGTTTCCGTTACGGATTGCAAGTCTTCCACACCTTTGGTGACCATAGTTTTGTAGTGGGAGGTATCTTTGAGAACAAGCAGAAGTTAAAGTCTACCTATAATGTATTGGAGACCTCGCTGCTGGATACAATGAAGACCTATCCCAATGACGAACACCCGAATCCGTTTGAGATGCCGATGGTTTATGGCGGAGGATTATCTTATACTTGGGCGAATCGTTTGACGGTCGGATTTGATTACTCGCGTGAGTGTATGTCCAAGGCACGCTATTTCGATGAAGTGGGCTATTTGAACGATCGTAATCGCTATGCTATCGGTATTGAGTATCGCAATAATCCTTTAAGTCAACGTTATGTAGACCATGTGATGTGGAGAATGGGGCTGAATATATCCGATAATTACGCACCGCAGTTGCAGCATGTGAAGAATATAACAGCATCTATCGGCTTTGGTCTTCCGCTACGCAATGTAGGAACGGTCTTTAATGCTTCCGTGGAATACACGCATAACGGAACCAAAGATTTCTTGGAGGAGAATACCATTCGTTTAACCATTAATGCGGCTATATGCGAGAACTGGTTCTTCAAACGCCGTCTATAAAAACCCTATACAAACTAGACCAACTAGATAAACTAGAATAACTACAAAAACATCAATCATTATGAAAAAGCTATTACTTGTCACGGCCTTGTGCGCCGTCATTCCGGCTTTAGCTTGCGCAAAGAAGCCGAAGAACGTAGAACCTGCTCCGGCAGAAGTAACCCCTGTGGTAACCCCTGAAGAGGATGAGACTCCCGAGATCACCGAGGAGTGCATCGTCAATGTATCTCTTTTTGTAGAGAGTGCCAAGAACAAGCAGTACGCGGATGCTTACGAACCTTGGTTGGAGGTTTATAAGAACTGCCCGAATGCTAACAAGGCTATCTATAGCCGTGGCTCGGCCATCCTGGAGTGGAAGTACAATAATGCCACTACCGATGAGGAAAAGGAGTTCTTCAAGAAACTTGTTCTGGAGATGCACGACAAGCGTATCAAATGGTTTGGCGACGATCCTAAGTACCCCAAAGCTTATATCTTAGGTCAAAAAGCACTTGACTATTGCAAGTTCTATCCTGAAGATCCTCTTAAATTGGATGCTTACCAATGGATCAAGGAGTCGGTTTCTGAGATGAAAGAGAACTCGCAAATCACTGTTTTGGTAAAACTCATGGAGATGAGCAACGACCTTTATAAGGCTGATCCCGATAAATACGGAGCACAATACCTTGAAGACTACGCTTTAGTTAGTCCTCTTCTTCAATCTATTTGGGATAACCCCGCTTCTAAGAACGCTACGG
This sequence comes from Paludibacteraceae bacterium, assembly GCA_045599545.1. GTDB lineage: Bacteria > Bacteroidota > Bacteroidia > Bacteroidales > Paludibacteraceae > Colicola. The sequence goes on from JAZRWG010000035.1 coordinate 16,968, forward strand.
CGGCGGCTCAATCGAAGGAGTACGTGGACAATATGTTCGCTCTCTCCGGAGCTGCTTCCTGTGAGAAACTGGATGAACTTTATGCCAACTATGTTACCACTAATGGCATGTATTTGGAGGATATGCTCAAACTCATGAAGATGTACCGTCGTGTAGGTTGCACGGAGTCTGAGGTTTATTTTGCGGCTGCTGAGGCTGCCCATAAACTGCAACCTACTACCGAGTCCGCTTCCGGTTGTGGTTCGATGGCTTTGAAGAAAGGCAACTATAACGATGCAGTTGAGTACTACAAGCAAGCCATTAGTCTGATTGATGAGAATGATCCTGATGCGGATGTTGACCGTGCAGACCTTCAATATCGTATCGCTTTTGTTTATTTGGACAAACTACATCGTTATGCCGATGCTCGTACGTTTGCTAATCTGTCGATGAATAGCAATCCTAATCAAAAGGGTCGTTGCTATATCATGATTGGTGTGGCTTATGCTTCGACGCAACCGTATCAAGCACCGGATTATCCGGCAGCTAAAGCAGCCATCCTCAATAAGACCGTTTTCTGGGCGGCTGTAGATAAGTTCAATAAGGCCAAAGCCGTTGATCCTTCCTGCACCGATGATGCAAACAAACTGATTGCTACCTATAGTAAGTATTTCCCCACTAAGGAGGAGATTTTTGACCTGCCGGGTGAGTTTGGTAATGGTACATTTATTGTAGGTGGTTGGGTTAACGAAAGCACAACCGTCCGTCCCAAAAAAGACTAAGTATGCCTTTCCGCCTTTCTGCCCTTCTGCCTCTCTGCCTGCTATTATTGCTCTGCAGCTGCAACCACAAGGACGTCAAACTGCGTACCGGCGCTGTGAGTGATCGTGCCGCTATCCCTGCGTTGAACACGGATAGCGTCACGACTCTTATTTCCGATTCGGGCATCACGCGCTACCGTATCTCGGCAACCAAATGGCTCGTTTACGACAAAGCGGAACCTCCTTATTGGGAGTTCTCAAATGGCGTGTACTTGGAGCGGTTCGATGAGCAACTGGAGGTTAACTCTACGCTTCGGGCGGATTATGCGCATTATAACCAGCAGTCCCATGAGTGGCATTTAAAAGGGAATGTGCATTCGGTCAACGAGAAGGGAGAAATTTTTGATACTCCTGAACTCTTCTGGGACCAAGATGGCGAACGGGTCTATTCGGATTCAGCCATCTCTATCACGCGTCAGCAGACCATCATTCGGGGTATTGGCTTCCGCTCGAACCAGTCGATGACGCAATACACCATCATGAACCCAACGGGTATCATCCCCTTGGAGGAAAATGATACAATAAATCACTCCTAGTACCCCTAGTAATATTAACTACCACTAATATGATCCTCTCTAACAAATCTGCCCTTATTACCGGTGCCTCTCGCGGAATAGGTCGGGCCATTGCTCTGACTTTTGCCAAGGAAGGCTGTGATGTTGCCTTTACTTACCTTCATAGTGAAGACGCTGCTTTGACACTCAAAGCCGAAATAGAAAGCAACAATGTTCGTTGTTTAGCGATTAAAGCGGATGCCGCGGACTTTGCCAAAGCGCATGAGGTCGTGGAAATGGTCATCAAAGAGTGGGGTAAGATAGATATCCTTATAAATAACGCGGGCGTTACGCGCGACGCGCTCGTTATGCGCATGCGCGAGGAGCAATGGGATGAGGTGATCAATGCCAATCTCAAATCGGCGTTCAATTATATTCAAGCGGTGTCGATGCCGATGATGCGTCAGCGTAGTGGCTCGATTATCTCTATGTCCTCCGTAGTGGGGTTGAACGGTAATCCGGGTCAAGCCAATTATGCGGCATCGAAGGCGGGTATTATTGCCCTCACGCAGTCGGTAGCCAAGGAGTTAGGAAGTAGGAATGTGCGTGTGAATGCTATTGCTCCGGGGTGTATTGCGACGGACATGACCGATGCTTTACCTGCAGAGGCCAAGGAAGCCATCTTGAAGATGATTCCGATGGGTAGAGTAGGGGCACCGGAAGAAGTCGCGCAGGTCGCCTTATTCTTGGCCAGTGACATGTCCTCTTACATCTCCGGCCAAGTGCTCCAAGTCAACGGTGCCATGGCATAAGAACTATAGCCCCGTGGAGGCTATCCGCCGTTTCGCCAAACGTAAAATCGCTCCGGCGACACCGATAAATACCATCGCTCACGAGATGTAAAACAGTGA
>JAZRWG010000036.1:0-25142 GCA_045599545.1 Paludibacteraceae bacterium
TGCGGCGAGGCAGAATCTTACCTTGCTCATTAAGGAACTTTTTAAGGAACTCAGGATCTTTGTAGTCGATGTAACGAATACCGGCTTTCTTGAAGCGGCAGTACTTTTTACGTTTGGTGTCGTTCTGTTGCGGGGTCAGATAACGAACTTCTTCATTCTCTTGTGCCATAATTAAGCCTCCTCTTTTTTAAAGTTGTTACGACGTTTCTCTGCATACTCAAATGCGTACTTGTCAAGACGGGTAGTGAGGAAACGAATAACTCGCTCATCACGACGGAACTCAGTCTCGAGCGTTGCGATAACAGCGGGTTCTACATCAAATTGCAGCAAGTTGTAAAATCCCGTAGTCTTGCCTTGGATGGGGTAAGCCAATTTCTTGAGTCCCCACTCCTCTCGGTTCAGAATGGCACCACCATTCTCCTGGAGAAGTTTCTCGAATTTGTCAACCGTTTCCTTCGTCTGTGGCTCAGACAAAACGGGAGTAAGAACGAAAACGGCTTCGTAATGATTTAACATAATGTTAATTGATTTTAGTTAATAAAATAGTTATTTGTTCGTGCCTTTTACCCGCAAGCGGGCGAAAAAGCGTGCAAAGGTACGAATAAAAATCGACATGTGCAAATTTTTTTTTGTTTTTTTGCTAAAAAAGTGCAATTTGCCTAATTTATCTATAAATTAAAAAACCCACAACCCCTGCCAAGCAGATGATTAGAATTGGGTGGGAGATAATTTCTGTCACCTTGTTCTTGGCAATAAGGGGTGTGAGCATTAACATAAGCGTTATCCCAAAAATAATCCACGATTCCCAATCAAGGAACATCGTCGGCGTCATCAAACTGTACGCTGCATGGGCAATGAGCAATAACACGAGCACGCGTATAACGCGCATGCATATCTTATAGGTGCGGTTCTCGGACCAACGCGCTTTCACCCGAGCATAGATAGCACAGAGTGCTAACATGATAATCAAACTGGGTAGCACCACCGCCAAGGTCGCTACCACACTGCCCCACACACTGCCTGTCACCGTATAACCTACGTACGTGGCGCAGTTGATACCAATCGGACCGGGCGTGACTTGCGAGATAGCCACCACATCCGCAAACTCTGTCTCTGTCATCCAACCCTGCCGCAACACCTCATGCTGGATAAGCGAGAGGATTGCCATTCCACCGCCAAAACCGAACAATCCGGTTTTCAAGAATGATATGAATAGTTGTAAATATAGCATTAACTATCTGCTCGGTAACTGCTCGGTTTCTGCTCGGTAACTGCTCGGTTTCTGTGTATGCCTTCCTTATGTGATCGAGATGTCGTCCCGCTGTTGTTATGCTTACATAGATTATGTGTCATTCTAATGACGGCGGCAGCGATGAGGGCAACGACCGCTGGACGGATCCCTTTAAACACCGCCTCCACCACCGGATACTGTCGTATATCGCGAAACAGCATGGCGATAAGAAGAATGATGATAAAAGAAGGCAAGACGGCTCCGAGAATGGTCGCAAGTAATCCACGCCATTTGTATATGCGCCATCCAATGAAGATAGCCGAATTAACAGCTATCAGCCCCGGAGCCGCTTGCGCTAAAGCAATCATATCAAGGAACTCTTGTTCATCAATCCAATGGTGTTTATCCACCACCTCCCGCTCAATGAGCGGCAACATGGCATATCCCCCACCGATAGTGAATGTTCCTATCTTAATATATGTCCAAAATAACTTCCAGAACATCTGCTTTGTGATTTCTAGTACTTCCTAATATCTCCTAGTACTTCCTAATATCTCCTAGTACGTCCTAGTATCTCCTAGTACGTCCTAGTATCTCCTGGTACGTCCTAGTTTATCCTAGTCTTTCTTGTTTTTTGTTTCTCTTTTCTTGTTTCTCCAAAACCTCCTTTTTCCGTTTCCTCTCCGCCTATCAGCCTTTCCGCCCTTCTGCCTCTCCGCCTCATACGCCTTTGGCGTTTCCCCCAGTTCTTCCGGCACGGACATTCTTTCGATTTGTTTATGTAAAAAGTGCTCTATTTTATTAAAATACCGCTGATCTTCTTCGCTCACGAGCGTGATGGCGGTACCTTTATTCTCGGCGCGAGCGGTGCGCCCGATGCGGTGCACGTAGTCCTCTGCGTCGCGGGGTACATCGTAGTTAATGACGAGCGGTATATCATCCACATCAATGCCGCGCGCCACAATGTCGGTCGCCACCAACACATCCACTTTCCCATTACGAAAATCGAGCATCACCTCATCCCTCTCCTTTTGCTCCAAATCCGAGTGCATCGCACGCGCATCAATGTGTTTGGCGCGCAACGCCCGCGTGAGGTCCTTCACGCGTTGCTTCTTGCCAGCAAAGAGGATGACCTTGGAAAGACCAGACCCATCTCCGTCCCTTCCTTCAAAAAGTAGGGAGTGGTTAGTTAATATCTTTTCTAAAAACGCTTGCTTTTGACCTTCGTAGAGGTCAGCGGCGAGTTGGTGAATCGTTTCGGGCGGACGGGAGATGGCAATCTTTACCTCCTCGGGGTGGTTCATAATGGCTCGTGCCATGCGGCGTATATTCTCGGGCATGGTGGCAGAGAACATGATTGTTTGGCGGTCCTTGGGTAGGAGTTTGACGATAGCCATAATATCGTCATAGAAGCCCATGTCAAGCATACGGTCTGCCTCGTCAAGGATGAAGTATTTCACGCCCGAGAAGTCGATATGATAGATATTGATAAGACTAAGCAACCGTCCGGGAGTGCAGATAGCGATGTCGGCACCGGTTTGAAGACCGGTCACTTGTGTGCCCCACTCGCCGCCGCCGTTGCCGCCGTAGATAGGAACGGAGGAGAAGGGTACGTAATACCCGAATCCTTCCATCTGCTGGTCAATCTGCTGCGCTAGTTCGCGCGTAGGTGCCATGATGATAGCGTTGAGTTTATTGACATCGTGATTATCGTACGCTAAGTTAGTAAGTAAGGGCAGGATATAGGCTGCCGTTTTGCCCGTGCCTGTTTGGGCACAAGAGATAACATCCTTGCCGTCCAGGATGACGGGGATGGTCTTTTCTTGGACGGGAGTACATTCGTCAAAATGCATGTCCCATAGTGCGTCCAAGACCTCATCGGATAGTGCTAATTCATCAAAATACATAATTCGGAGTGCAAAAATACAATTTTTTTTGCATATATCAAAATTTTGTTGTAATTTTGCAGCGATTTTACAACTTATCGGGGCTATTTTGGTTTTGACAGCAGGCTGGATAGGTGTGTAAGCACGTCGGAAATGAACGCTCGCCGTGATGAGGTTCAAAGCAAAATTAACTGACAACATGAATGTTGCTCTCGCTGCATAACCGAAGTATAGTAGGTTACTTTATTCCGGCACCAGGTGCTGGAACGAGACGTCCCTCCAAGCCACTGCTTGAGGCTGATAGGATATAGGGGCGCGGAAATATCGAGCTGGCTAAAGTAGCGTCCCGATGCTTTAGTGAGATTGAGGGAATAAGCCGTTGGTTGGTGGCTTGGGTCTTGCCAACGGTCGAAAATCAAGGCCAAGATAAACGTGTAGAAAGCGCATTGATTCCCTGTTTGGACGCGGGTTCAAATCCCGCTAGCTCCACTTCCCCCGGAAAATGATTTTCCGGGGACCTATTTAAAATTATAGTACGATTATGCCAATTGTTAAAAGTATTTCCGGTTTTCGCGGCACCATAGGCGGCCGCGTAGGTGAGGGATTAAATCCCGTTGACATTGTTCGTTTTACTGCTGCATACGCCACTCAGCGACAATCAGCAATCAGTAATCAGAAATCAGAAATCAGAAAACCCCGCATTGTGGTGGGGCGTGATGCGCGTATATCGGGACCCATGTGCGACCTATTGGTAACGGGAACCCTCACTGCGATGGGTTGCGACGTGATTGAGATTGGTCTGGCTTCTACGCCCACTACCGAGATGGCGGTGATTGGCGAAAAAGCCGACGGTGGAATTATCCTCACAGCCTCCCATAATCCCAAACAATGGAACGCCCTCAAACTGCTCAACGAAAAGGGCGAGTTCCTCACCGATAAGGAGGGGAAAGAAGTGCTGGCTATCGCTGATAAGGAAGATTTCGTGTTCGCCGAGGTAGATGCGTTAGGAAAGATTGAAAATAAGGATTATCTACCCTACCATATCGAAAAAATCCTCGAGTTGCCGCTCGTGGATAAGAAAGCGATTGAAAAAGCCAATTTCACGGTGGCGATTGATTGTGTCAATTCGGTGGGTGGTATCGCTATCCCCGCTATCTTGCGCGCCGTAGGCGTTAAGAATATTATCGAACTCAACTGCACGCCGAATGGTCATTTCCCGCATAACCCCGAACCTCTGCCACAACACCTGACCGAGATCAGCGACTTGCTCAAATCGGGTAAGGCGGACGTAGGTTTCGTAGTCGATCCGGATGTGGACCGCTTGGCTATCGTCTGCGAGAACGGTGACATGTTCGGAGAGGAATATACGCTCGTTTCTGTAGCCGATTATGTGCTCACGCACACGCCCGGGAATACGGTTAGTAATATGTCCTCCACCCGTGCGCTGAGCGATGTGACGCGCGCTCACGGTGGTTCGTATTCTGCCTCTGCCGTAGGCGAGGTGAATGTAACAACCGAGATGCGGGTGACGAATGCCGTTATCGGCGGCGAGGGCAACGGCGGTGTTATCTATCCGGCGTTGCATGCCGGCCGCGATGCGTTGGTAGGAATAGCCCTCTTCCTCAGTCATTTGGCGCACAAGGGCTGTAAGGTAAGCGATTTAAGGGCGACCTATCCTAATTACTTTATCTCCAAGAACCGCGTAGATCTCACTCCCGACATGAATGTGGATGAGATATTAGCCAATGTTAAGACCAAAGCCTTACGGGGCGAGATTGGAGAATGTAAGGTGAACGATAAGGATGGTATTAAGATGGACTTTAAAGAAGGTTGGGTACATCTAAGAAAGAGTAACACGGAACCCATCATTCGCATTTATTCCGAAGCCGCCACGATGGAGGAGGCAAATGCCCTCGCCGAAAAAATAAAGGCCTATCTCTAATCTTTTTTGCTTGCACAAGGCTCTTTTTTGCAAAAAAATGCACTTTTATTTGCATATGTTAAAAAAAAATAGTACCTTTGCAGTTCGAAAACAAACATCATCTCTCTTATGTTTATTATCGGTATAGCCGGCGGTACGGGTTCGGGTAAAACGACCGTCGTCAAAAAACTTACAGAACGACTTCCTAAAAACGAAGTTGTCGTCATTCCCTTGGATTCTTATTACAACGATTCGTCGGACGTTCCGGTAGAAGAACGCCAAAAGATTAATTTTGACCACCCCGACGCTTTCGAATGGAAACTGCTGCGCCGCCACCTCCAGGAACTCAAGGAGGGCAAATCGGTGGAGCAGCCCATCTACGATTACATCTCCTCCACTCGCCAGCAGCAGACGGTTCATATTGAGCCCAAAGAAGTTATTATCGTGGAGGGTATTATGACGCTTTGGGATAAACCGCTGCGCGACCAAATGGACCTTAAGATATTCGTAGATGCCGATCCCGACGACCGCTTGATACGTGTCATTCAACGCGACATCGTGGAGCGCGGACGCACGACCGAAACTGTCATTGAACGCTACCAACGAGTGCTCAAACCCATGCACGAACAGTTTATTGAACCTTGTAAGCGCTTCGCCGATGTAGTTATTCCGCAAGGAGGGCATAATAATGCCGCCATTAATATGATGTCCAAGTTCATTAAACAACAACTCAAAGGAGAATAATTTGTACTATTTCTCGATTAAAAAGGCACTTTTCATTGAAAAAAGTGCTTTTTTTTTGCACAATTGCAAACTTTTTTGTATCTTTGCGCGCTAATTTTAATTTTTATATGTTACCCGTAGAGTTTATAGAACGTATGCGCGCACAGTTGGGGCCCCAAAGCGAAGAGCTTTTTCGTGCCCTCGAAACGGAGCGCATCACCAGTGTCCGACTGAACGATAAGTTGGATACCCTCTCCTTCCCTTGCGACTTTGACGAGGTACCTTGGCACGTGGACGGTTACTACCTTAGCGAACGTCCGCAATTCACGCTCGATCCCCTCTTCCATGCCGGCTGTTACTACGTTCAGGAGGCTTCCTCCATGTTCGTACAACAAGCCTTGGACCAGTACGTGGATCCCGAGAGCGTGGTTCTCGACCTTTGCGCCGCCCCCGGCGGTAAATCGACCCTTATCTCCCAACATCTGGGTGAACAAGGATTGCTCGTGAGCAACGAGGTCAATCGCCAACGCCTCTTCATCCTCAGTGAGAACATCCAAAAATGGGGCAACGGAAACACCGTGGTCACCCATAACCAGCCCGCCGATTTCGGCGATAAGTGCAAGAATCTATTCGATTGCGTGCTCGTCGATGCCCCCTGTTCGGGCGAAGGCATGATGCGCAAGGACGAACAGGCCTGCGAGGAATGGAGCGTTAAGAACGTACAGATGTGCGCCGAGCGCCAACGCTCGATCCTCATGGATGTGTGGGACGCCCTCAAACCGGGCGGCGTGCTCATCTACTCCACCTGCACTTTCAATCCCGACGAGAACGAGGATAACGTGAACTGGCTCATCGACTGCCTCGGTGCCGAAGTGCTGCCGCTCGATTATGACCCTTCGTGGGGCATAACGGAGGGTACCCCCGGATACCATTTCTATCCGCACCTGACGAAAGGCGAAGGCTTCTACCTCTGCGCCTTGCGCAAGAACGAGGAGGATTTTGCGCCCTTTAAGATCAAGGACGCTAAGAACCACTCCACGGGCAATAAACCCGAGTATGTGGCTACTGCGCAGACGTGGTTACAGCACCCCGAACGCTGGGCTATCCGTCAGTCGGATCGGTTCATTACGGCCTATTCGATGAAGTATAAACAACTCATTGACATCCTCTCCGAGAAACTGACCTGCATCGTGATAGGATTCGGCTTAGGCGAGGAGCGAGGCAACAATATCGCCCCGCAACATAGCTTGGCGATGTGCAAGGACTATAGGCGCGGAGCTTTCCCCGAGGTGGAACTGAGTTATGACCAAGCACTCGCTTTCCTTCGTGCCGAGGCACTGCCCGTAACGGCAGAAATGCCCTCTGGACAACTCGCCCTGACGTACGAGGATGTGGTACTCGGCTTCGTCAAGAATGTAGGAAACAGGCTCAATAACCACTATCCGAACGAGTGGAGGATACGTAATCTTTAGTTTAAAGTTGAAAGTTTAAAGTTTAAAGAAGTCGTCTAGTTTAAGAGTTTAGAGTTTTTAAGTGGATGTTATTAGAAGAATTAAATGAGGTACAAAGGGCTGCGGTGGCGTATAATGACGGACCGCAACTGGTGATAGCCAGTGCCGGGTCGGGTAAGACCCGCGTACTGACCTATAAGATTGCCTACCTGCTCCAGCAGGGAGTGCCCGCTAATCGTATCCTTGCCCTCACGTTCACCAATAAAGCGGCTCGCGAGATGAAGGAGCGCATATCCAAACTGGTTGGCTTTGACGAGGCCCGCTACCTGTGGATGGGCACCTTCCACTCCATCTGCGCCCGCATCCTGCGGCAAGAAGCGCAAAACATCGGTTTCACCAAGGACTTCTCCATCTACGATACCTCCGATAGTCAGTCCCTCGTCCGCGCCATCATTAAGGAAAAGCAGTTGGACGAGAAAGTATATAAACCCTCGGTCGTGCTCAACCGCATCTCGGCAGCGAAGAACCGTCTATGTCTTCCCGATGCTTATGCGCTCATGAAGTCTTATATCGACCAAGACCGCATCGCCCGCATGTACGACATGGCGGATGTGTACCGCATCTACCAGCAACGACTGCTCGATGCCAATGCCATGGACTTTGACGATCTGCTGGTTAATATGTGCTTGCTGCTCGAGCGTAACGAGAACGCTCGCCAATACTACCAAAACGTATTCCAATATGTGCTCGTGGACGAGTACCAGGATACCAACTACGCCCAGTCGATGATCGTTCAGCGGCTTGCCGAACCCGACAATAAGATCTGCGTGGTGGGCGATGATGCCCAATCTATTTACTCCTTCCGCGGAGCGGATATTGCCAATATCCTCTCCTTCAAACAAGTCTATCCCAATGCCCGCGTGGATAAACTGGAGCGTAACTACCGTTCGACGCAGAACATCGTCTTAGCCGCTAACTCGCTCATTCACCATAACGAGCACCAGATATACAAGCAAACCTACTCCGAGAACGAGTTAGGCGATAAGGTTCGCATAACGCCTTATCCCTCCGACCGCGAGGAGGCTTCTGCCGTAACGGGAAAAGTAGTACTCGAGCACCGCAAGAACGGAGTGGGGTACAACAAGATAGCGGTGCTGTACCGCACCAACGCCCAGTCGCGCGCCTTCGAGAACGAACTGCGTAAGTTAGGTGTTCCCTACCGCATCTACGGCGGACTGAGTTTCTACCAACGCAAGGAGATTAAGGATGCTATCTGTTACTTCCGCTTGGCGGCCAACCCCAAAGATAACGAGGCCTTGCAGCGCGTCATCAATTTCCCCGCCCGCCATATAGGCGACACGACTTTGCGCAAACTATCCGAATGTGCGAACGAACAGCATGTATCCATGCTCGAAGTGGCGCACGACCCGCAAGCGTTCGGATTGTCCATCGGGGCCGGGTTCCAAGAGAACTTGCGCAAGTTCGCGGGTCTGATGGATGAGATGAGCGAAGCCATGGAGACCAAGGATGCCTTCGAATATACGCAGTTCATGCTGAACCGCTCGGGCATCATGATGGTTGCCCAATCGGATATGAGTCCCGAGGGACAGGACCGACTGGAGAACCTCAACGAACTGGTTACCGCCGTGCGCGAGTTTGTGGACCAACGCAAGATGATTGGCATAGACTTTACACCCATCACCGATTTTATAGCCGAGATAACTCTGCTCACCGATCAGGATGAGCATACCGATGATACTACCGAGCGCGTAACGCTCATGACCGTTCATGCCGCCAAGGGACTGGAGTTCCCCGTGGTCTTCGTGGTCGGCCTGGAGGAAGACCTCTTCCCCTCCCAGTTTGCTACCCGCGCCTCGGATATAGAAGAGGAAAGACGCCTCCTCTATGTCGCCATCACCCGCGCCATGCAGAGGTGCTATATCACCTTCGCCCGCCAACGCTTCAAGAACGGACAACTCAATTTTACCAATCCGTCGCGCTTCTTGAAAGATATTGACAAACAGTATATATCCATAGAGCAGCCAAGCCCATCAGGGCTTACGGGAGCAGCAATAGAGTCCCGTAAAAACAGTGGCTTCCCCACTCGTGGAGAGTGGGGCGGAGGATCGCTTAAAGAAAAGTCTTTCAGGCCTTTGGCCGATCTTACAGCGAAGCGGTCAGAAATTGCCTGCAATTTCGCTATTGGCGAGCGCGTTTATCACAAAGTGTTCGGCGAGGGAGCGGTGCAGGCTGTCTATCGCGAGAACGAGGTGGATAAGATAGAGATAAACTTTGATGCCGTAGGCAAGAAAACCCTCCTACTGACCTACGCGAAATTGGAAAAAAGATAATTATGAATACAGATATATCAACCAAAAAATTAGTGGACACCATCGTAGAGGGTATCCGCAACCGCAAGGGGCAACAGATTGTTGCTATTGACTTAAAAAAGATTCCGGAGGCTCCTGTAGAGGTGATGGTCATTACCACCGGCACTTCCAATACCCAAGTGAGTGCCATTGCCGACGAGGTGGACGATTATGTTCGCACCACCACGCACGTGCATCCCATGGCTATTGCCGGTCAGGAGAATGCAGAATGGATTGCCATGGATTATGGCACAGTGTTTGTACATATAATGCAACGTGAGCCCCGTGCTTTCTACGATATAGAGCACCTGTGGGCGGACGGTAAAATAAAAGAATATGGAGAAGAATAATAACAATAATCCTTTTCAAAGGGAACCCGACAAGAACGGTCGTAAATCGCGTATCCTAAGTTGGATATTCTATTTGTTTATGTTTGGTCTTTGCATTTGGCTCTTCCTCCCGGGCGAGAAAGAGACAATACAAAAAGACCTCAGTTATACCCAGTTCACCGCTTATATCGAGAATAACGCTGTGAGCAAACTGGTAGTGCAGGACGATAATAAGGTGATTGCCACCATCGTTCCCGACCAATATGCCCTTGTCTTTGGCTCCATCGACAAGGGCTCCGAGCGCAAGGGAGAGATTTCCGTTAGGGTGCCCTCTGTAGAGGAGTTCGCTAAGTATATGGACGGGGTTAATGCCGACCGCAAGGCGAACGAGTTGAGTGTCATTGATACAAGTTTTGTCAAGTCGCACGACTACTGGTATCTGATTCTGGTAAACGTGCTTCCTTTCGTTTTGCTCATCCTTTTCTTTGTTTGGATGGGACGTGGCATGGGAGCTGCAGCGGGCGGTATCTTTGGTGTTGGTAAAGCACGCGCCCAACTGTTCGATAAAGAGAAGAAAGATAAGGTGACTTTTAAGGACGTAGCCGGACTGAGTGGTGCCAAGCAGGAGGTGGAAGAGATAGTGGCTTTCCTTAAGAACCCCAAGAAATATACGAACTTGGGCGGTAAGATTCCCAAGGGAGCCCTCTTGGTAGGCCCTCCGGGTACGGGTAAGACGCTGCTGGCAAAGGCCGTGGCGGGCGAAGCGGATGTGCCCTTCTTCTCGATGTCGGGTTCCGACTTTGTGGAGATGTTCGTGGGCGTAGGCGCTTCGCGTGTTCGTGACCTTTTCCGTCAAGCCAAAGAGAAAGCACCCGCCATCATCTTCATTGACGAGATTGATGCTATCGGTCGGGCACGCGGCAAGAACGTGATGACCGGCGGTAACGACGAACGCGAGTCCACGCTCAACCAACTGCTCACCGAGATGGACGGTTTCGGTACCAACTCAGGCGTGATTATTCTCGCTGCCACCAATCGTGCCGATGTGCTTGATTCTGCTTTGCTTCGCGCCGGACGATTCGATCGACAGATACATGTCGAACTGCCCGACCTGCAAGAGCGCAAGGAGATCTTCCTCGTACACCTCAGTCCCATCAAGTTGGATAACACGGTGGATGTGGATTTCTTGGCCAAACAAACACCCGGTTTCTCGGGTGCCGATATTGCCAATGTGTGCAACGAGGCAGCACTTATCGCAGCCCGCAATAACCATAAGAAGGTGGGTAAACAAGACTTCATGGACGCCGTTGACCGTATCATCGGTGGTTTAGAGCGTAAGACGAAGATTATGACCCCCGAGGAGAAACGCTCGATTGCTTATCACGAGGCGGGACACGCTACCATCTCTTGGAAATTAGAGCATGCTAATCCGCTCGTCAAGGTGACCATCGTTCCGCGCGGAGCGGCTTTAGGTGCCGCGTGGTACTTACCCGAAGAGCGTCAGCTGACCAACAAAGAGCACTTACTCGACGAGTTATGTTCGCTCTTAGGCGGTCGCGCTGCGGAACAGCTCTTCCTCGACCAAACCTCTACGGGTGCGCTCAATGACTTGGAGCGTGCTACCAAACAGTCCTATGCTATGGTGGCTTATTATGGTATGTCCGATAAACTGAAGGATATTAGTTTCTATGACTCCACGGGTCGGTACGAATACGGCTTCACCAAACCCTATTCCGAAGCTACTGCCGAGGTCATCGACAAAGAGTCTGCGGCGATTATTGCCGAACAAATGCAACGCGCCCGCGATATTTTGGAAACCAATAAGGAAGGACACCACGCGCTGGCTGAACTGCTCATTGAGAAGGAGGTAATCACCTCCGAGGATGTGGAACGCATCTTAGGTCCGCGTCCATGGCAATCCCGAGGAGACAGTCTCTTATCTGAAAATGCGGCAGCTCTTGCTGCGGCTGAACCTAAGAAAAAACGCGCTCCGCGTAAGAAGACACCAAACACAAATCAACAATAAGCAATGAAAAAGATTTTTATTTTAGCCGGTTGCTTAGTAGCAGTTATGGCTATGACGGCGCAACAGCCGCAGCAATTACCTCTTGATCCTGAAGTACGTTATGGTCAATTGGAGAATGGATTGACGTACTATATTCGCCACAACGAGCAACCCAAGCAACGTTGTGAGTTTCATATCGCGCAAGCGGTAGGTGCCATCCTCGAGGAGGACGACCAAAACGGTTTGGCGCACTTCTTGGAGCACATGGCCTTCAATGGTACCCAACACTTCCCGGGCAAGGGAATCATCAACTATTTTGAGTCTATCGGTGTGAACTTCGGTGGCAATATCAATGCTTATACCTCTATCGATAAAACGGTTTATCGTCTCTCCGACGTGCCCACCATTCGCGAGGGTATCATCGACTCCGCTCTGCTCGTGATGCATGATTGGGCGTGCGGTTTGCTTCTTCTGCCCGAAGAGATAGACGCTGAGCGCGGCGTTATTCGCGAAGAGTGGCGTACTCGCTTTGACGCTAACTTCCGCATGTACACCAAGTTGGATTCGCTTATCTATCCCAATAGTCAGTACGGTATTCGTAACGTGATTGGTGATACCGCCGTTATCAATAACTTTGCGTACGATGCTCTGCGCGCGTACTACAAGAAGTGGTACGGTCCCGATAACCAAGCCATCATCGTGGTGGGTGACATTGACGTAGATGCCATTGAAGGTAAGATTCGTACCCTTTGGGCGGACGTTCCCGCTCGCGAGAACCGCGGCGAGAGACCTCTCTATAGCGTGAACGACAACGAGGAACCGCTGGTAGCTATTGTTACCGATCCCGAGGCAGAGCGCACAACGTTGCAACTGCAATATAAGCACGAGCAACTGCCTCAAGATTATCGAGGAACGAACCAAGCCTATGTGGTGGATATTATTCACGACTTGATTCGCCGCATGATGGCGGACCGCTTTGAAGAACAACTACTCGACCCCAACTGCACATTCATGGGAGCCTATGCTTATTACCACGAAATTGCTAAACTCAAGGACGCTCTTGAAGTGTATTATATACCCAAAGAAGGAATGGAGACGGTCGCTTTGAATGACATGTTACTATTCGTGGAGAAAGTGCACCGCTTTGGTTTTACCAATGCTGAATTAGAGCGCGCCAAAACGCAGATGCTTGCAGATATCGAAGAGGCTTATAACGGTCGAACCACCCGCGAGAACAGACGTTATGCTCAAGAGTGCATCAATCACTTTGAGGATGGAGAACCCATGCCCGGCATCGAATGGGAATATACAACGTTGCAATCATTGTTGCCCATGCTGCCTGTGGAGGTTATCAACCAAGTGGCAACGAGTTATGTTCATGAGAACCCCACCATCGCTATCTCGGGTCCCGAAAAAGAGGGGGTTGCTATCCCGACCAAGGACCAAGTATTGGAAATGTTAGCGCAAGTGGAAGCCGCTGAAATAGAGGCTCCCAAGGAGGAGGTTGTGGATAATAACCTTATCAAGCATTCCATCAAAGCCGGTAAGATTAAGAAAACAACCACCGACGAGGTATTAGGTACCACCACCTTTACCTTGAGCAATGGGGTGCGCGTGATTATCAAACCCACCAAGTTCAAGGAAGATGAGATCCAAATGCAAGCCTATGCTAAGGGTGGATTAGGACTGATGGAAACGGAGGATATACCCAGTGCCGAATTGATGGGTACAGCTATGGAATACATGGGGTTGGGTGACTTCGATTATAATGGGTTGCGCAAGGCCTTAACCGGTAAGAATGTCCGCCTCTATAATGACCTGGACGAATACACGAGCATCATCGGTTCGAGTACCGTGAAGGACTTGGAGACGTTGCTCCAACTGACCTATTTGGATTTCACGGCTCCCCGTCGTGACGATCAAGCCTTTGCCTCGCTCATGTCGCTCATCGAGAGTTCGGTAGCCAATAAAGCCACCACGCCCGATGCTATCTTCGGTGACTCGGTGACCATCATGCGTGCCGACCATAACGAGCGTGCTTTTGTGTTGAATCCTACCACGCTGGGGCAAGTAAACCTCGACGCTATCATGCGTATTCAAAAAACGCTCTTTGCTAATCCCGCTAACTTTACGTTCGTATTTGTGGGTAATATCAATCCCGACGATGCGGCTACGCGTGCGCTCCTATGCAAGTATATAGGAGGACTGAAGGGCAAGGGCAAGAAAACCGATTTCGTAGACCGTGGTGTTCGTCATCCGCAGGGACTGCAAAAGAACTATTTTGCGGTAGATATGCAGACCCGCAAGGCGTCGAATTTCATTGAGTATTCGTCCTATAATATCCCTTATACCTTGAGTAACGAACTGAACATACGTATTTTAGGTCGTATCTTGGACACCCGTTATCTGGAGTCCATCCGTGAGCGCGAAGGCGGTAGTTACGGTGTAGGCGTAGCCGGCAGAATGAATCACCTTCCGCTGGATTATGCTTATCTGCTTATGCAGTTTGACACCGACCCCGAGAAGCAAGAGAAACTGATGGCTATCATTCACGAGGAAGTGCAGAAGATTGCTGCCGAGGGTCCGTTGGCCAATGACCTCAATAAAGAGAAGGCTTCCATGCTCAAGGACTTTGAGGAGAATGTTGAGAAGAATAAATGGTGGATGGGAACCCTCAAGGCGAACGATGTTTTCGGTATCAACTACCTGACCGAGTATGTACCGGCTGTGGAAGGTATCACCGCCGAAAGCGTACAACAGATGGTGAACGAATTGCTGAAAGCCGGCAATATGTTCGAACTCGTGATGCTGCCCTCCAAATAGACTCTAAACTCTAAACTCTCCACTCTAAACTGAAAATATGAAATATTTTCTCTTGGTTGGTGAAGCTTCGGGTGACTTGCATGCCTCGCACCTGATGAAGCAATTGAAGCAACAAGACTCGACGGCCTCTTTCTCCGGTTTTGGCGGAGATAAGATGGCTGCCGAGGGCTGTCACCTCTATCGCCATATCAACGATTTGGCGTATATGGGAGTCGTGGCGGTGATGAAAAACATGGATAAAGTGCGGGCGAATTTTGCTGTTGCTAAAGAGAAACTATTGAGCGACCGACCCGATGTACTTATCCTTGTTGATTATCCGTCCTTCAACCTCAAGATGGCAGCCTTTGCTCGCAAGAACCTACCAAATATCAAAATCGTTTACTATATCCCGCCTAAGATTTGGGCTTGGAAGAAATGGCGCAAGAAGAAGATACTTGAACTCTGTGACCAAGTGCTTTGTATTTTCCCCTTTGAGCCGGAGTTCTATGGGCAGAGAGGCAGAAAGGCGGAAGGGCGGAAAGGCAGAAAGGCGGAAGTAGTGTTTGTGGGCAATCCGTCCGCAGAAGAATGTCTTTCAGCCGAGGGCGGTCTTTCAGCACGTAGTGCGGTCTTTCAGCGTAGCGATCTTACAGCGCAACGGTCTAAGGTGATAGCTATCCTCCCCGGTTCTCGTCGTTCGGAGATAGCGAACTGTCTTCCCAAGATGATTGAGGCCGCGCGTCGTTTCCCCGAGTACGAGATACGTATATCCCAAGCCCCCTCTATCCCTACGGAGTTCTATGAGCAAGTCGTAGGCGAATCAACCCTACCCCTCTACTCCTCTACTCCTCTACTCCTTCAAGCGGCGTCAGCCGCGATTGTCAACAGTGGTACGGCTACCCTCGAGGCTGCGTTGATTGGTTGTCCTCAAGTGGCGGTTTACCATGTGGCGTGCAAGCGTTTGCTGCGGCTTATTTGGAAGGTGCTCTTCACCATTCGGCACTTCACGCTACCCAATATCATTTTGGATAAGCGGGATGAAAAGGGGCAACCGGTGGAAGTGATACGCGAACTCATTGCCCACCTATTTACGGTAGAAGAGATTGAAAAAGAGGTACGTAGGCTCCTCACGGACGAGACGTATCGCCAAACGATGCTCAATGACTACGATGCCATTCGTCATATTTTGGGTGATAAAAAGGCATCCCAAGAAGCGGCGCGACTAATCGTAGGCACCAGACACTAGACACTAAAAACTAACAACTAATAACTATATGAAAGGAATTATTTTAGCCGGAGGCAGTGCCACACGCCTGTATCCACTCAGTAAAGCCATTAGTAAACAAATCATGCCGGTGTACGACAAACCGATGATTTATTATCCTTTATCCACTCTCTTGCTTGCCGGTATTCGGGAGATACTCATTATCTCCACGCCGCGCGATCTACCCATGTTCGAAGAACTCCTCGGGGATGGCAAAAAGATGGGTATCAGTCTTAGTTACAAAGTGCAGGAAGTGCCCAACGGTTTGGCGCAAGCTTTCGTTTTAGGCAAGGAGTTCCTCAACGGCGAACCGGGCTGTCTTATCCTCGGCGATAATATGTTCTATGGTCAAGGCTTTAGGCAGATGCTCCAACAAGCGGTAGTGGATGTTGAGAAAGAAGGCGGCGCTTGCATCTTTGGTTACGAAGTGAGCGATCCTCGCGCCTACGGCGTAGTGGAGTTTGATGAGAATAATAAAGTTCTCTCGCTTGAGGAGAAACCCGCCCAACCCAAATCCAATTATGCCGTTCCCGGTCTGTATTTCTATGACAGTTCCGTTTGTGATAAGGCGGCGGCTCTGAAACCCTCCGCTCGTGGGGAGTATGAGATAACCGACCTTAATAAGGATTACCTGCGCGAAGGCACACTGCGTGTTCAACTCTTTGGTCGTGGTTTTGCGTGGCTGGACACGGGTAACTGCGATAGTCTGTTGGAGGCAGGAAACTTCATTGCCACCATTCAGAATCGACAAGGTTTCTATGTTTCCTGCATCGAGGAGATCTGCTGGCGCAATGGCTGGATTAGCAGTGACCAACTCCGCGAGTTAGGTAAGACAATGGAAAAAACGGCCTACGGCCAGTACCTTATTCGTTTAGCTAAGTAACAACTATAAACTACAATACTTTGAAACTGCTTTCAACTTTCAACTTTCAACTTTCAACTATAGCGTTGATTCTTGCGTTTGCCGGATGTACGCCGCAAGCCCCTCAGCGGCCCTCCCAACGCAGCGGTCAAACGAGTCCTTCGGATTCGATAACGCTCGCCATGGTGGAACTGCATCAGCGACTGGCGGACGCGGCGGATATAGAACTCAATCGCTATATAAAAGAGCATCCGGGACAGTGGTTCAGTCAAGACGACGGGTCGTGGTGGATGAGGTTACAGGTGACAGGCGACAGGCAACAGGTGACTGGCGACAAGCTACAGATTCGTCTGATAACACGCGACCTCGAGGGCAAGTTGCTCTCGGACGTGGAGGGAGAGTATGAATTAGGCAAGTGCCAACTTCCGGAGGCGGTAGAAAGTGTAATAACTTTAAACTTTAAACTTTCCACTTTCAACTTTAAAGTACTCGCCCCGTGGTATGTGGCTTACGGTTCGCAAGGCAACGATGCCATCCCCGGCTATCAAAATGTAATTATTGAAGTATATCTATTATGAAACAACTATCAACTCTAAACTTGAAAACTTCTTTAAACTTTAAACTTTCCACTTTCAACTTTACAGCGTTGCTATTGGCGTTGGTCCTCACATCATGCCAGGGCAACACCTACGCCAAGTTATTGAAGCAGGAGAAGAAGAATATCACGACTTATATTGATGCACAGGGATATGAGGTATTTGAGTGTGATTCACTGCCGCCGGATAGTGTGTGGCGCAATCCAAAAGCCTTATATAAGGTGGCGGGTTATGATTATTTCTACTATCGTTTGACGAAGATGGGGGATACTACTAAAGAGGTGGTGAAAGTGAGTGAGATGGTTGTGCTGCGTCATCGTCGTTATACGCTTACCGAACCCTATGATACAGCTTCCTATTGGACGACCTTGCAGTCGGCTTATCCGATTGAGTTCAGTTATGCTACGGATTATCAGACAGCTTGTACCGCTTGGCAAGTGGCCTGTGGATTGATGGGTTATCCCGATTCGGAGTGCATGATTATCTGCCCCAGTAAGTTAGGCTTCACGGAAGACCAGACTTCCGTAACCGCCTATGGTTATGACCTCAAAATGAAAATCAGACGCTAAGCGGAGAGCCTCCACAGGCATAAACAATTATGGAAATATTAATCACAAATGACGACGGTTGGGGCGCAAAAGGATTGATGACGCTCCTACATATTATGGAGACCTTCGGTCACGTGACCGTTTTGGCTCCGGGTACGGCGCAGTCCGGTAAATCGAATGCTATCACCTTTGATCACCTCCTTATGCACGAGATTGAGCGCACGGATAAGCATGTGGTTTATACCACCAACGGTACGCCCTCCGACTGCGTTAAGTTGGCTATTCATATCGTTTATAAAGGCAAGAAACCGGACCTGCTGGTGTCGGGTATTAATCATGGTTCGAATGCAGCGATTAATGTCATTTATTCGGGCACGATGGGAGCTGTGTTTGTGGGTGCCGAGAATGGTATTCGTTCGATTGGCTTCTCGATAGATAGCTATGATCCCGACGAGGACTTCCATTATATGGAACCTTATATATATCAAATAGTAAGGAGCGTGCTGTTAGGTGATAGGCTACAGGTGATAGGCGACAGGCAGAAAGAAACCCTACTCCCCTACACCTCTACTCCTCTACTCCCTTACGGACTATGCTGGAACGTGAACGCTCCTGTGGGTCCCATCAAGGGCATTCGCATCACGCGTCAGTGCCAGGGTTATTGGGACGAAGAGGTCTCGACCCACGAAGAAGAGGGGGGCGTTTATTATAAGTTAGGCGGACAGTTCTGCAACACCGAACCCGATTCTGAGGACACGGACGAATGGGCTTTGCACCATGGTTATATAGCCATCACTCCCTCTACAATCGACACTACCTTTAAAGGTTAGCCTCTCTGCCTCTCTGCCTCTCAGCCCTTCCGCCCTTCTGCCTCTCTGCCTTTCCGCCTCTCCTATATAATCGCGCGTGACGCGCACGCGTGCAGAGGTCTTTCCATCGCTCACCGATGTAAAACAGTGAGGACAGATAGAAAAATGTGCTTTTCGAATGAAAAGTGCATTTTTTTGTGTTTTTTTTGCACCCACTGACAAAAAGTGTCAGTACCTCGTTGTAATTTTGCAGCGTCAAACGATTACAAACCCGTCCGAACCACACACAGGACACTAAACACAAGTATTATTATGGAAAACGAAATTGTACTTTATCAACCGAATGAATTAACTAAGTTAGAAGTTAGAGTAGAAAACGAAACAGTATGGCTAACGCAAGAGCAGATAGCGCAACTATTTGGCACCAAGCGCCCGGCAATTACCAAACATCTTAATAATATCTATGCGAGCGGAGAGTTGGATAAAGAGAGCACATGTTCCATTTTGGAACACATGGGTAATGATGGGAAACAATTATATCGAACAACTTTCTATAACTTGGATGCCATTCTATCCGTTGGGTATCGGGTAAATAGTGTTAATGCAACACATTTTCGCCGTTGGGCGACCACCATTTTGAAAGATTATTTGCTCCGCGGATACGCTATTAATCAGCGATTATTAGCCATGGAGGAGCGCATCGATTATCGTTTAACTCGACATGAGCAAATCTTGGCCGAACATCAGAACAAGATAGATTTCTTTGTGCGTACCTCGTTACCTCCTCAAGAGGGAGTGTTTTATGATGGGCAGATCTTTGATGCCTATGTTTTTGTATCCGATCTCATCCGTTCTGCTCAATCGTCTGTTCTATTGATTGATAATTATATTGACGAGAGTGTGTTTACCTTATTAGATAAACGCGCAGCGGGCGTGACGGCAACCCTTTACACACAAGCGGTTAGTAAGGCTATCCGGTTGGATTTAGAGAAGCATAATGCCCAATACCGCCCGATAGAGATAAAGCAGGCGAAAGCTATCCATGACCGGTTCTTGATTATTGATGACGTTGTTTACCATATCGGTGCCTCGATTAAGGACTTAGGAAAGAAACTCTTTGCTTTCTCGAAGATGGAGATAGGGAAAGAAAGTATAATGGAGCATTTATAATTGGCGCAAATCTTTTGAGAATTGCGTGCAAAGTGAAAATAAATTTGCGTATATCGTAAAAAAAGTGTATCTTTGCGGTCGCAAAGCAAACGCAAAGAAAAAATAACCTTTCCCTATGCACGATTTATGATGGCGAGAGGGGAAAGGAAAAAAGAAAATATAATAAGCAATAAATATGAGCACATCAATGTTTCCATCGGAGAATCAGACCATTGAATATAAAGAATCATGGCGCGATGAGTATCTGAAATGGATATGTGGTTTTGCCAATGCGCAAGGCGGCACGCTATATATCGGAATCAACGACCAACGCGAAGTGGTCGGAATTGCTCGTTCCAAGGAGTTGATGGAGCAACTCCCCAATATGATTTCCATGACGATGGGCATTATGGCAAACATCGACCTCCACCAAGAGGAGGAAAAGGAATATATCACCATTCATGTGTCTGAGCAATCTATGCCGATTGCTTACAAGGGCAAATACTACTATCGCACCGGCAGTACATTGCAAGAGCTTACGGGGATTGCATTGCAGGACTTCATGATGAAGAAAATGAATCTCACATGGGATGCACAAATAATAGAACAAGCCACCATTGATGATATAGATCCCGAGGCCATTTCTTACTTTGTACGCCAAGGCATACAATCAAAACGATTACCAATAAGTGCCAAAGAGTCGTCTATTGAGTCGATCTTGTCCAATCTTAATTTGTTACGAAACGGCAAACTGACATTGGCAGCATTGTTGCTTTTTGGTAAAACCCCACAATACTATGTAACGAGTGCTCGTTTCCGTATTGGACGCTTTGGTTCGTCGGATGCTATGCTAATCTCCCAAGATGTGATAGAGGGTAATCTTATCCAGATGGCAGATAAAGTGATGGTTGCTTTAGACAAGTACCTCATACGCCCGATTCATTACGAAGGCATGCAACGTATTGAGCCATTAGAAATTCCGGAAGAAGGCTTGCGAGAGATTATCTACAATGCTATCGTGCATAAGGATTATAGGGGTGCGGATATACAGATGAAAATATATGCCGATTATATTCATTTATGGAATGAAGGATCCTTACCGGAGAATATTACGGTGGATGATTTATTTCGCAAGCATGATTCTGTACCGAGGAATCGGTTAATTGCGACTGCTTTCTATTATGCCGGTTTCATCGAATCATGGGGACGTGGTTTCCAAACCATCAAAGAGACATTTGAGGCAGAAAAACTATCCGTTCCTAAGTTTGTGGTTGAGCAAGGTGGTTTAGCAGCGGTTATTCAACGTGAGAGATTTGTTGCATCAACCATGAATGTCGGTGTAAATGTCAGTGTAAATGGCGTAAATGGCAATGCAGAATTAACTGATAGACAGAAAGTTATCTATCAACTATTGAATAGAGGCTCATCAAATGATACTGTAAATGATACTGTAAATGATACTCAAGATTGCACGAAAGATTGCACGAAACAAATTACTGATAGACAAGGAGTTATTGTTAGATTAGTGGAATTAAGTGCAACTATAACAATACCTGAAATTGCACGAAAAACATCCATAAGTGAGCGCACAATAAAAAGTGAAATGAAAGCCCTTCAGGAATTAGGTCTTCTTCGTCGCGTAGGCGGTCGCAAAACCGGTCATTGGGAAGTGGTGAAAGAATAATAAACCCCAATAAGGAGGGGTATTCGCTCGCAGGAAATGACGAGTCCGCAATACTCCACGAAAGAAAAATATCGAAATGCTTGCATATATCAGGAAAAAGTTGTAATTTTGCAAGCAGAATGAAAAAATAAACCATAAACGACCAAACATGAGTAGAATTCAATGCCCCGCCTTAGGGCACTATCGGGCGTTGCCTTTTTAAGAGAAAAAAGGAAGAATAGAAAAGCCAGTCACTGACTGACCAATTAGAAAATAATAGATATATGGAAAATAATTCAATTCAAAGGCTAGCAAATGTGCCGATAACAACAGATATTGTCCGCGATATTCAATCGATTTTGGAAGAAGCACGCCGTGTATCGTTGCGTGCAGTAAACAGCACTATGGTGTTTGCTTATTGGCTAATTGGTAAGCGAATTATACTAGAAGAACAACAAGGGCAGGATCGCGCAGCTTATGGCGAAAAGATACTGAAAAATCTATCCGTAGAATTGACTTCCGAATTTGGCGAAGGTTTCTCATATGCGAATTTGAAGAATATGCGACAGTTCTACAAAACCTATCCCGATGAAAAGGGATACACACTGTGTAGCCAATTACCTTGGAGCCACAATCGCTTGATTATGCGAGTAGAAGACCCTGTGGCTCGCGAATGGTATTTGCATGAGGCGGCGGAGCAGCAATGGACGGTTCGTCAACTAGAACGCAACATCCATTCTTTCTATTATCAGCGCCAGTTAGAATCGGGAGAAACAAAGATGTTACACTCGTGTAGCCAATTAGTTTCCACGATTGATACACGATCCTTTGTCAAGGATCCGTATGTTTTGGAGTTCGTTGGTCTTCCACCATATCCGGAGCATAAGGAAAAACCATTGGAGGATGCGCTCATGGACAATATGCAACAGTTTCTTTTGGAGTTGGGAAAAGGATTCTCATTTGTCAAGCGTCAATATCGTATTGCCACAGAGACGAGCGAGTTCTTTATAGATTTGGTGTTTTATAACTACATCCTTAAGTGCTTTGTGTTGGTAGACTTGAAAGCAGCAAAGTTGACGCATCAAGATGTTGGTCAAATGGATATGTATATTCGTATGTTTGACGATTTGAAACGAGGAGAAGGGGATAATCCGACCATTGGTATTTTGATGTGTGCAGAGAAAGATGAAACGGTAGTTAAGTATTCTGTGTTGGAGGGGTCCAAGCAAATCTTCGCCAGCAAATATTTGCCATACCTCCCCAGTGAAGAGGAAATTCGACGTGAGTTGGAAAAACGTCCAATTTTGGATAAACAATAACGAACCACAATAAGGAAGGGTATTAGCTCGAACGATTATTACGAGTCCGCTATACTCCACAAAGCAATTTTATAAACTATGGCAGATATTTACGACAATAGTCCTGAAAGAAAGTTTGTTGATGGACTGAGGAAAAACATCACAGCACTTGGGGTCAAACGAGTGGACTTTTGTGTTGGCTACTTCAACCTTCGCGGTTGGAATCAAATTGACCAACAAGTTGATCAATTAGAGGGAGACACTATTTGGGAAAAGGATGAATTTCAGCAGCCGATTCAAAAGAAACGCTATTGCCGTCTTCTTATTGGTATGCATCGTCCTGATGAGGATTTGATTCGTGAGTTATATTCTTACCATGAGCCCGATTTGATTGACTCTGAGCAGATGTTGCGTTGCAAACTGAAAATAGCTGCTGAATTTAAGCAACAATTACTATTGGGCGTTCCTTCTAATAAAGACGAACAAACATTACGTCATCTGGCTAAGCAACTCAAAGAGGGCCGCTTGTGCGTTAAACTCTATTTGCGAGAACCATTGCATGCTAAATTATACATCTCTTATCGTAATGATGATATGAGTCCTTTTCCAACGATAATGGGTAGCAGCAACTTAACGTATGCCGGAATGAAGGGGCAAGGAGAATTGGATACTCAAATTCCTGATAAAGATAATACCAAGAAATTGGCGGATTGGTTTGATGCTCATTGGAATGACGAAAAGTGCATAGATATCACCGAAGAATTATTGCAAATCATAGAGAGCAGTTGGGCTGCCGAACGGGATTTATCTCCCTATATGATTTATATCAAAACCGCATATCACCTTAGCCAAGACGCTCGTGCCGGCATGGCGGAATATACCTTACCTCCCATTTTTCAACATGACTTATTTGAGTTCCAACAAACGGCCGTAAAGATTGCCGTTCGCCACTTGCGCAATGACAAACTAAATGGTGCTATGATTGGCGATGTTGTAGGATTAGGTAAAACCATTACTGCTTGTGCCGTTGCTAAGATTTACGAACAGGCGTTTGCTGCATCTACTTTGATTATTTGCCCTGCCAATCTACAAGATATGTGGCGCAAATATAAGATTAAATATGACCTCAAATGTGAGATTATCTCCAAGGATCAAAAGATTGATGTAGAGAATATGCCTTACTTTAAGTTGGTCATCATAGATGAGAGTCATAACTTGCGCAACCGCGAAGGGAAACGGTATCAAAATATTAAGCAGTTCATTGAGCACCAAGATTGTAAGGTTCTTTTACTGTCTGCCACCCCTTATAACAAAGACTTTTCTGACCTGAGCAATCAATTACGGCTATTCTTAAGTGAAGATTCTGACCTCGGTATCCGCCCCGAGAATTATATTGAATCTCTTGGTGGAGATCGTGCTTTCACTCGTGCCCACGCCGATATTCCTATTCGTAGTATTCGTGCGTTCGAAAAGAGTGACAATCCTGATGATTGGAACGAACTGATGAAGCTGTTCCTTGTGCGTCGTACTCGTACCTTTATCAAAGAGAACTACGCGCAGACAGATGAAAGCGGTCGTAAATATCTTCAGTTCCCAGATGGTCATCATGCTGCTTTTCCCGACCGCATTCCTAAGGCACTGAAGTTTGATACGCACCCTGAAGACCAATATAGCCGCTTGTATTCTTCCACGATGGACAATATGATTGCTTCCTTACAACTGCCTCGGTACGGTTTATCGGAATATATTAGCGAACAAGAGACGGCTGAGGCTTCTCCTTCCATAAAGAAACAATTGGAGAATCTAAATCAAGCGGGGCGCAGAATGATGGGGTTCTGCCGCAGTACTTTCTATAAACGAATGGACTCCTGCGGTTTAGCATTCTTACTTACGTTATATCGCCACGCACTGCGTAATATGGTCTATATGTATGCTATTGAGAAAGGGTTGCCATTACCCATCTCTGATGAGAATGCATTACCTGAGGACTACATTGAGGATGTTCCGGAAACAGAGACCTTGTTCTCTAAAGACTCTGATTCTGCTATTAAGATTGGTCAGACCATCGAGATTCCCACGGATAAGAGTGTCTATGAGTGTAATCTGCAACTGAAAAGTGGTCCAAATTGCATTTGAAAAATGCGCCACTTAAAGAAAGGTTTGCAAAGGTAGTATTTTTTTGTTAAACTTCAAAATATTTGTGCAATTTATTTGCATTTTTTTACCTTTTAAGCAT